>CAWUUZ010000255.1:0-7968 GCA_963925745.1 uncultured Pseudomonadales bacterium | reverse complement strand
CGGTGGCGGTCAGCAACAGCAACAGTGCAATAAGGGCGCTGAGCCGGCCATTTTTTATCGCGGCAAATACCGCTGTTGGCTGAACAAATATATCGGTGATAGCGGGTCCTAGGGCATAGAGGTTCATCGCTTTTCCTACCTGATTAACCGTAGCGGTATTATTTGTTTTCTGCCCCGTTAATATAGCAGTGGCAACTCACCAACGCTGTACAAAACACGTAAAGATAGCCTTAGGTCAGTCTATATTTTGTACAGAGGAGGGCGTCCACTATTCTGTGGTAACTGACTGCGATACATTCAGGACAGTCGCCATTTTAGGGGCATGGTGTGATGACAACCTCAGAAACGACCGGCAACAAGGCGTAAAACTAAGAAAAAGTGTGTCAAAAGCCACCCTGTGGCGTTTCAAACAGCCTGTTGAGGATCTTCGTATGAGAATAGGTGCTGCCTTTTTCCTGTTGCTATGGGTGTCTTTTTCCCAAGCCGCAACTGAGGTCATCGTTGTCGATGCCGATAACAATCCCCTTGCAGGCGTGGTTGTTTATGCCACCTCGCCTGACACCCTACTATCGCCCACAGATGCTGCCAAGACGACGGACATCCACCAATACAACAAAGCCTTTGCGCCTTTTATCACTGTCGTTGCTCAGTATCAGACCGTCCGCTTTATCAACGATGACAGGATCACGCACCACGTTTACTCTGCCATGGGGCCAGAGCGATTTTCCTTTAAGCACCGCAAAGATGCACCGAGCATCAGCATGACACTGAATAACCTGGGTGATGTGCCCATGGGGTGCAATATTCACGACTGGATGAGTGGCCACATATTGGTATTACCAACGCCCTATTTTGGCATGACGGATGCGCAGGGAAGGGTAAGCCTTGTGGGCGTTCCTGATGGCGATGTCAACATCACTGTTTGGCACCCCCAGTTAGTGATAACGGGAGCAACCCACCAACAAAGTTGGACGATAAGTTTGCCTACTGCCGCCCCTACAAGGTTGCAAGCCGCTGGAACTCTGGGCGTTATTCCAAAACAGGAAGCCCCAGATGACGTCGATTTCTTGGGGAGTTACTGATGGGTAGCCGCACCCTGTGGTCCTTTATGAACCGTCTGCAAACACAGATTTTTACCTTCTTTGTGGTGTTGTTATTGGCCATCCAAGCCGTGTCCTTTTGGATGACCTATAACGGCAACCAACTGCTGCAAAGTCAGCGTTTAGACAATCAGATGTCGGTCGCACGGCTGGTATTTCAGTCCGAATATGAAAACCGCAACTACTACCTGTCCGCATTTGCCGATACCGCTGCTAAGGACTTCGGTCTCAAGGATATTTTTATTGATGGTGATGAACGCAGTTTCTTGGTTGCCCTAAACAACCACCGAAAGCGCATCAAGGCCGATATGGCCATTGCTGTTTCGGCAGAAGGTATGGTCATTGGGCAATTGGTACTTGAAGATCGGGTTGACCCTGATGCTCGGGTACAGCTGGGCAGTGAGCAGAACCAGATGTTCCGCTACCAATTCGACACCGAATTTCAAACGATCAACACGCTTTACCGGCTCAATGATCGCGTCTACCAAATACGTTTTGCACCCCTGACAAGTGGGGTAGACGCCATTATCGGTTGGGTCGGTTTTGGCTATCTCATCGACAATACGCTCGCAGATACGCTGCACCAACTGACCAGCTTACATGCCGGATTTTTACTGATAGACGAAAGCGACAATGCCCTTGTTATTGCCAGTTCTGAAACCGCTACCGATGTCAAAAATCTGGATGTGGTTCTAAATTATGTGCAACAAGATATCGCAGATCTCGATTTCATCCTGTGGAAAGAAGCCATTGGAACGGTCGATAGCCAAACCCTATATGCCTATATGTATGTCAAACGGGCAGACGTACTCCAGACCTTGGAAGACCAGTGGGGACAGCAACTCAGCCTGATCCTGTTGATGCTGCCCCTGTCCTTGATTGTCGCTTTTTATATTGCCCGAAGCGTCACGCGCCCCATCAATATTTTGGTCGGTCAAGCACAGTACATCGCCAAAGGAAACTATGAGTCGCAGGTTAGCATTGGCAACAGCATTGAAATGCAACGACTCGCAAATGAGTTTACGGCAATGCAAAAGGCCATTGTTTCCCGCGAGCAGAAAATAACCCATCAAGCCTCACACGATCCACTTACCAACCTGTCCAACCGAAACGGGTTAGAGCAAACCGTCATCCCTTGGATAACACAACAATATCAGGTGGTTATTTTTCTCATCAATGTGCGCCGCATTACGGACGTCAATGTCACCTTGGGGCATATCGTGGGTGATGAGGTCATCAGGGAAGTCGGCAGACGACTCAGCGACATGGCGGATATTGACCTTGTGTGTCGGCTGTCCGGCGACGAGTATGTTTTGGCATTTAGGTCCCTGCCCAATAACAAACTGCCCGCCTTTCTCGAGCGCCTCAACGCCACCATGGATCCAGAATACCGCTATCAGGACATAGCCCTGCACCTACAGATTACGGTTGGCATCAGCAGCATGACGCCTGGAGCTGATCTCATCACCCTATTGCGTCAAGCAGATACCGCCCTACACCACGCCAAGAGCAACAAGCTTCCCTATCAGGTATATGACATTCAGATCGACAAGAATACCGTCGGCGGATTTCAACTCCTGAATGACCTAAAAACAGCCATAGACGGACAGCAGCTGGTGCTTTTCTATCAGCCCAAAATGACGATTGAAACCAACACAGTTGATCAGGTTGAGGCACTGGTGCGCTGGAAGCATCCGGTCCGAGGGCTGATCGGCCCCGATATCTTTATTCCCATTGCTGAAAAGACCGGTCAAATCAATGCGCTCAGTCGGTGGGTATTCACCGAAGCCATTGACCAATATCTGCGGTGGAAAAAGCAGGGCATTACGCTGGGAATCGCGGTTAACCTATCGGCCGAAAACCTCGCCAATCAAGAGTTTACCCAGTGGATTCTGGACATGACCATTCAGCATGACGTTCCGCCTTCAGCATTCACCTTAGAGATTACCGAAGATGCCGTTGTGGCTGATCCAGAAGCTGCCATTGAGGTGCTGTGCCGCTGGAAGCTACATGGATTCAGATTATCCATCGACGACTATGGCACCGGCTACTCATCACTTGTACAGTTAAAACAGTTGCCTGTGGATGAATTGAAAATAGACAAATCCTTTATTTTACAGCTGCTTCACCATGCCGATGACCAGATCATTGTGGAGTCAACCATACTGCTGGCCCACAACTTGGGTCTGACGGTGGTTGCTGAGGGGATTGAGAACGGGGAAACGCTCGACTGGTTGCGTCGGCGCGCCTGCGAAAAAGCACAGGGGTTCTTTGTATCGCGACCTGTTCCGGCCGACGCGTTGGAACAATGGCTGGCCAGTGGTGGCTATGTGACCGCGTCCAGCGAGACCTAGGTTTCTTAACTTCGGGCCTCATCCGAGGCCACGATGGCTCTAAACAACCTTAATGGTTTCTTTCTTAAGACGTTTCTTTGAATACATTGCATAGTCTGCTCGGTTTAGCAGATGTTCAAAGGTTTTTCCGTGAAGGGGGTAAATCGCAACGCCTATGCTGGCATGAATAGACACCTTTACCGGATTTCCCGAGGCACTCTTTACCATAACGGGATGTGAGGAGATGCTGTTATGGATGTTATCAACGATGGTAGACACCGCCTCTTCCGAATGCAGACCCTCGAGAATCAATGCAAACTCGTCTCCCCCAATGCGTGCAACAACATCGGTGTCCCTAACACAACGCTTCAGTCGACGGCCTAGGTGCACCAACACGCGGTCACCGGCATTGTGGCCATGCGCATCATTGGTATCCTTGAAGTCATTTAAATCCAGAAAGAGTATCGCTACCCTGTCTCCTGAAATAGCCGCTCGCCTAAATGCAGCCCCCGCAGACTCCTTACACAGCACCCGATTCGCAAGGCCGGTTAGGGCGTCAAAATGCGCCTGTTGCCAGATCATTTGCTCTGTCTGCCGCTTTTGGGTGATGTCCTGCTTGACTGCAACAAAGTTTACGACCGCATTGTGTTCGTTGGTCACGGGGGTAATGGAAAGCAGCTCCAACACCTCTGTGCCATCCTTCCTGCGATTCCACAGTTCGCCTGTCCATGCCAAGCCAGCATTGAGCGCAAGCCACAATTTCTCATACTGGGCATTGTTGGTTTTCCCTGATTGAAAAATGCGGGGATTCTGGCCAATAACATCCTTTGGAAAATAGTATGTCAGTGCTGAAAACATGGGGTTTACATACTCAATCTTACCCGTTGCATCTGTCACCATGGTCGCCACTGGACTGTTTTCAATCGCCCGGGATAGGGTGTTCAGTCGCTGTTCATTTATTTTTTGGGCAGTGATGTCCTGTACGGTACCCAGCGCTCTGGTTGGCTTGCCCATCGGATTGGTGTTAAAAGTCCTCCCTGTGCAACGGAGCCATGTCCAATCACCGTTGCTGTGTTTGGCCCGTATGTCGACATTGAACACCGGTAAACTCCCTTTAACATGGGTCCGCATCACCACATTGATGTGGTCAAAATCACCTGGGTAAAGAAGTTCCTCAAACTGGTTCAACACATTGGTGTTGTGTGGCTTCTCATAGCCCAGCATCTCAAAGCAGCGGACATCACATACCAGGATCTGATCCTGAAAGGTCATTTCCCACGCACCCAACCCAGCACCCTTGAGCGCCATGTCCATGCGATCCTCGCTACTGCGAATGGCCTCCTGTGCCGCCTTCTGAGCAGTGACATCCTGACAGGCACCAATGATGGCAATCGGCCTTAAATCGTCGTCATACTGCAACACAGCCGTTTCTCGAATCCATTTCTTGCCCATAACGCCCTGTATCTGAATCTCAACGTCATGCACTTCGTTATCACAGAGTTTCCTCTCTATGCGGCGTAACCTTTTTAATTCGACACTGTATTTTTCGCCATGCTGCACTGCGTTGACAGGGCTTTCAAAATCGTAGCCTTCAAACAGATTGTGGAGCTGCTTAGACGAAAAAAACTGGACGTTAATGAGATCAAATTTCCAACTGCCTGTTTTGGACATGACCTGGGTTTGGTCGAGTAACATTTGGTCATCTGCAAGACGTTCAGTTTTGGTCCTAACAACCTCAATTAACAGCAGCGGTAAAGCGAAATTCTTGAATGCGATGACCGCTGCTAACAGCGAAGCCAAGGCAGTAAAAAGCACACCGACCAGACTGTACTGGGGTGGTAACCACCCCGTTATGGGAAGAAAATCCATAACCCAAGCACCACCAGGCAGGGCAATGATGTGGCTTACCGGATGGCCGAGCCCCCTTAGGTTACTGCCAGCAAAACGCTGCAATCGGTCCCTGTCTGCTTGGCCTTTAGAAATAGACCAGTGGTAACCTTGGGATTCAATCTCCGAGATGTCCACGGCATCAAGCAACGCGTCCAAAGACATAACCGCGGATATAACACCCCAGTACCGTTTTTCCACAAAAACAGGCTCGTTCACCAAAACGCCAGCCCTTCCTTGACCCAATGTGACGGGCACCGTTAAAGACTGCTGAGCGTCTGTTAACAGGGCCTGACCTGTTGCTATGGACGCCAGATTATTGGCCACCAAGACGTCTTTCGCTTGATTCGGATAAGCCCATGCAAGGCCGCTTAGGGAGTTGACCTGAATGCTGTCAATGCCTGAAATGCTGGGTAAAAGCGCCGCTGCTGCTGCGTCAAAATGGGATTGGTCGCCAGCGCTGAGGTTTATGACAATGCCAAGTGCATTGATCGCGACATTGGCATTACTCAGGGCACATTCAATTTCATGCGCCTTTTTTGTGACGATCTCTTTGGCCAATTCACGTTGGTCTGAAATGCTCCAACCCATTTCGGTATTTACAAACATACTGGAAGCAATGGCCGTGATACCAAAAATAGCAGCCGTTTTTGCGGCAAAGGAAATACTTTCCATGGTGGTAAGGAATGCAAAGCTATGGCGGACGCTGAAAATGAGGAAGACGGTCAGAAAGGAAACGACAACCAGAGCCAGTGGAATGGCTGTCAGCGTACTCTGCCAGTTGGGATTGATGGCGCTATTGAATTCAGGCAGCAGTATAAAAACATGAAGACAGGCCCACAGAACCGTGGCCGCGGCAATACTGACATAGACAAAGCTATTTTTCTGTTTGAACATCCTGTTCATGATTACGCTCAGGCTATTGCGCTACCAGCTATTCTCTTCAGCACGCTCTCCAAATGGTGCGCAAAGGTCCCTGCTGTGGCTATCGTGATCCATGCATGACAGGTGGTGCCTATCGTCATTTTTCACGCCAAAGTTTGGAGTACCGATCGTAAGCGTAAAAAAATAGCATAGAACCCTGTGGACCCACTCCCCTATCAATCTGTTATGTCGCAGGTGAATCCGACCCTGATTCTCCCCCATTAAAACTTGATTGCGCTGATCTGGGACACTTTGGCATCTCAATGACCAACGAAATCGCACATGGAAGTGGCCGAAAACGGACGTTGCTATACGGAATGGCTGGTTCTCGCGTTGCGTTTTTTGTGGGTAATTAACCAGAGCAACAAGCCCAATGAACAGGATAGGTATAACTCTGCACCTACCAATGTGGTTGCCCAGCCGCCATTGTGCCAAAAGGGATACAACATGATGGGACCCAAGCTGGCACCGAGATAGTAGAAGACCAGGTAACCGGCTGACGCCGAAGCCTTTGCCTTTTTGGCATTGCTATTCACCCATCCACTGGACACGGAATGGGCCAAGAAAAAACCAAACGCGTTGATCGACAGACCAAAGATTGTGATCGATAAGTGGCTGGAAAACAAAAATCCAATGCCGGCCATAAATATCAAAATACCCAACATGATGGTATTGAGGCTACCCAGCCTGTGGGTAATCCAACCCGATATACCTGACGCGCAGGTGCCCGCAAGGTAGGTAACAAATAATAGGCCAATCAGCCCTGAACCGAGACTGTAGGGTGGCTCAACCAAGATAAAAGCCAAATAGGAATAGAGGTTAATAAAGACAGCAAAGGCAATACCAATGACCAGATAGACGATAATCAATTCAAAATGGGACATGTGCATCCAGACATCACGAAACACCTGTACGACACGAAAGGGTTGTCTTTTGAAATTGGCAGGAGGTGTCAACCAGCGATAGAGAATCCATACCCCAAAAAGGTTGATGGCACTCATAGCCCAATACAGGTCTTGCCAACTAAAGGTTTCAGCGATGGATCCACCTATCAGACGTCCACCAATACCACCGAGGGTATTGGCCGCAATATAGATACCCACGACACCGGGGACCAGATGGGGTGAAAACTCATCGCCTATATAGGCAATGGCGACAGCCGGTAGCGCACCCAACACAATGCCCTGTGCGAGGCGAAGCACCAGCAGCTGTTCAAAACTATCGACCCAGAGCATGAGAATGGTAACGACGGCGCTGCCTGCTAGCGAAAACAACATCAGCCAATAGCGGCCTATCGCGTCACTGATCGCGCCATAAAAGATAAGTGAACCCGCCATCGCAAAGGTCGCTATGGTAAACACCAGCGTGATGTCTAGCAGACCCTTATTAAAGTCAGTGGCGAGCGTTGGGAGCAAGGGCTGCACACAGTAGAGGTTTGCAAAGATGGCAGCTGAACCCAGCGCCAATGCAAACACCGTATGATAATACTGTTTGTTTTTGTGGTGTATCACCGATCATGCATCCGCAAAAAAGTGAATGGTCTAGTTCGCGGCGTAACCGCATGTGGTGCGAGGACTTTAATAGAATGCTGCTCACTTAGATAGCCAATGCAACGGACAAAAACCACTAAATAGGGTTTGGGTGATGTAAATCCTTGGCCCCACCCATACCACCTGCATCCGCACCGACATGACGGACAGCTAAGACAGCTTTTTTTGGTGAAA
>CAWUUZ010000254.1:0-8576 GCA_963925745.1 uncultured Pseudomonadales bacterium | reverse complement strand
GCCCTTACAAGGCGAGGGTCAGCGGTTCGATCCCGTTCACACCCACCAACGCGGAGCGGTAGTTCAGTTGGTTAGAATACCGGCCTGTCACGCCGGGGGTCGCGGGTTCGAGTCCCGTCCGTTCCGCCATTTTTTTTGTGACAACCCTGCTACAAGCGTTTGCGCAGATGACAGCTATTTGCAAGCAACCTTGGGCGAAAGTAAGCACCACAGTGTGAAAATCAGCTACTGTTATGGTGGCTTTTTTATTGCATGTCGTATTTCCCCTTCGTTCCGTTTTCCAGATTTGAGTAAACCATCGGCTCACAATCTGTGACACAGTCTATAAGCCTTTATAAATTCTGTTTTTTAGCCTCCTCTTTTAAACTACACTTCAGCTATGTAGTCACCGTACTTTTGGCGTTTTCATCTGAGATTTGCTACCGCTAATCTAGGGCAATAGCAGATATTCTGGTGAAAAGGCGAAAATATCAGGGTACTGCGGCGGTTTGCTTCCGATACGCTGGTGTTTTCCTTGGAAGCAGGCGGTATGTCATGCCATACAACAAGCACGGTGTGATTTTGATAGTTTGCCAAAGGGTTGTTTAATGTCTTCAGATTATTATGAAGCAGTGATGTTCTTTGACGAAAAGAGCGTCGTAAAGGAGATGCGATACAGCGAATTTGAAGCTGTATTGGATAGTATGGTCGGTATTCCAGAGTTCTCTGGGATTCAAATAAAGGCAGCCTATATTACCCTGACGGAAAGCCTGCAAATAACCTCCTGTGTGATGTTTTTGATGGGATTTGATCAAAAAGGCAATGTTGACCAAGACTGGAACATACCCATAAGACATTTGGCTAGCCGCGGTGGCCCGGGGCCTAATCTTGGGGCTGGGCCCATACGGTTGGCCTGTAGAAGCCAGTGTTCTATTGCCTGGCACCAAAGTGAACTCTGGGAGCCGCAGGAACAGGGAAGCTTCGATCCTTTTAAGGCGATGAGCCGCGCCTTGGAGCGCAATAAGTTGGGTTTCAAAAAGGGTGCAGAACCCCAGGTGCAAAACGACATTCCCGTGATTAGCGACATTGTGTCGAGACCTCAATCAGCCAGTTCAGCGAAAGAAAAAGACCCTGCGACCGGTCACACCGATGCCCATGTATTAAAGGCGCATAAAGAGTCACTTGCTGCGGTTCAGACTGAAGCAGACAAAAAGCTAGCGGCCTATGAGCTCAAACGTCAGGAAGAAACAGACCAAATTATACGGGCCTACCGCAACGAAACCTTAGCGCTTCAACAAGAGCAGCGGACGTTGCAGCATAGCTTGCGAGAACAAACTATTTTTCATGAGACCTTGCAGAAAAAATACCTAGACCTCCAGGATAAAAATGACCAATGGCGGGGGGAAGTGGGGCTGTTAAAAGATCAATTAAGTGGCTTGCAGCAAGACCACAGCCAATTGATTCTTGAGCAAAGTAAACATCAGGGCTCGCTTGAAGTACACGAGAGCACCTTGCAGGCAGAGTTGCTGGAGTCTAAAACCTTGATAGTCGCCGAGCAGCAAGAAGTCATCAGGCTCAAAGGCGTATTGGCTCAAACAGAATCTGACAAACGTGGGATGGTAAAAGACTTTATTGATCGGCTGAAGGCGTTGGATATTCTCTTTGTTGCCTATCATCTTGGTGCAGGGCATATCAGCTTGACACCGGATACCCTGACAGAGTATTTGGATAATCCTGAGGTTTTTGCTGCCCAAAAATGTAATGTGTCTCTAGAACTGTATCAAGCCTGGGTAACCCATTATGAGCTATCCCAGTGCGACATCTGCCATGTGACCATTCCCCGAATCAGTATGCCGGATGATTTCGAGTTGGGGCAGGACCATTTTTGCCAAAAGCATAAGTCGAAAAAGTGACCTCAAAAACCGCCACTGCCGCAGCCTATTTGCAACAACTACCGTGGAAGAAATTCGAAAAGAAGGGTGTTTCGATATCCGTATGGCGGGAGGATTTAAACCATCCTCATATCTCTGGCAATAAGTGGTACAAGGTTGGATTTCATTTGAATCAGGCACTCAAACTGGGCTGTACCCAGTTGGTGTCTATGGGCGGGCCCTGGTCTAACCACCTACACGCACTTGCTGCTGCCAGCCACGAGATTGGTATTCCTTCGATAGGATTTGTACGTGGGACTGGGTTGCGCTTTCTCTCGCCCATGCTTGAAGATGCCCTGTCTTGGGAAATGGACCTGCGGTTTATTGATTTCCCAACCTACCGACAACTTCGTCAGGACGGTAAAGAGCACCCACTCATTCAAGATTTGGGTTCGCAATCCTATTTTATCCCAGAGGGTGGCAGTGGCCCTGGCGTTGCAGAGGCCTTTGCACCCCTGGTTTCCGCCATAGAACAGCACACCATTGCTGACTACTGGGTTTGTGCGACAGGTACGGGCGGAACATTAGCGGGATTGATACATCATGCGAACCCCAAAACCTGTATACTAGGCGTCCAAGCAGTTGCAGAGGGTGATGCTACTGCTGAGAGGATTCGCAGTTGGCTTCCGGCAAAGGCGCATCAAGCGTCGTGGTCTCTGTGGCAGCAAGCGCATCGCGGTGGATTTGGTAAAATTGACCACAAACTACGCGTCTTTTTGGCTGCTGTTCAACAGGCTTTTAACCTTGAGCTCGACCCCGTTTACACAGGCAAAGCACTACTTGCAGTGAATGATGCACTGGATCGAGGTGTGTTTTCGGCTGGCGATAAGGTGGTGCTGATTCACACCGGTGGTTTGCAGGGGACCAGAGGATCGGGATTTCTGCCAGCATCAGCCCTAGTCGAACCTGAGGCAGGGCAGTGGATCCAGAATTGGAATTTTTAAATGTCAAAGCGGGTGGTTGATCCCTTTTGACAATCAGTGAATGACACGATTGGGTGTATATTTTGTACGTATTTTTGAGAGAAGTTGAATGCTGATCCATTGGTATCCAGGGCACATGCACAGAGCCCAAAGACAAATTCGGGAAATCATACACAAGGTTGATGTGTTCATCGAGGTATTGGATGCTCGCTTGCCCGATTCCAGCACCAACCCCTTGTTGGAAGAAATTCGAGAAGGTAAACCCTGTCTCAAGGTGTTAAGCAAAGCGGACCTCGCTGATCCAGAGGTTACCAAGGCGTGGCAACTGTCGTTGGAAAAGATTGAAGGCGTTAAAACACTCGCCATTACAACCGAACAACCGGGTATTGCCAAACAAATTCCGGACATCGTGAAGGGCATGGCGCCACATCGGGGTATTCCCGGTAAGCCTGTGCGTTCAATGATTATGGGCATTCCGAACGTCGGTAAGTCGACCTTAATCAATACACTCTTGGGTAGGAAAATAGCCAAGGTGGGTAACGAACCTGCGGTGACCAAGCACCAACAGCGCATTTTGATAGATCCAGGCTTTCTGCTGATGGACACACCAGGGATCATGTCACCGTCGCCTAAGAGCGAGTTGGCAGGGTATCGTTTGGCGGCATCGGGGGCCATTAGAGATACGGCCATGGAGTATGAGGATGTGGCACTGTTTGCAATGGACTATTTGTTGCAACGCTACCCTGATTTGCTAAAAGAACGTTTCCAGCTCGACACCCTTCCAGAAACCGCCTATCAGTGTATGGAAGTGATCGCACCCAAACGCGGTTGTGTACGTAAAGGCGGCATCGATTTACACCGTTTGAGTGAGATTTTGATAAAAGATTTGCGTGACGGCACATTGGGGCGTTTGAGCCTGGAAGAGCCGGACATTATCTATCCCTACCGTGATTTAATGATTACCGATCAGCATTGATGGTATATCGGGATGTCCTGTGGATCGTAAGGGTCTGCAGGGTATCTTGAGTCAGAATCAGGCCTGAAACCAAGGTTTTGGGCTAAGTGATGACCCGCTGTTAACCCTTGATAAGGCTTTTGACGTGCTGCTCAGTGCAGGCAGCCAATGCCCTTAGGTCATAACCCCCCTCTAGCATCGAAATGACCCTGCCGTCAGCATAGCGGTTTGCAATGGCGCAAATACGGTCTGTAATCCATTCATAGTCGCTAGCCAACCAATTGAGCTCCGCCATGGGGTCATCCCTATGGGCGTCAAACCCTGCAGAAATGAAGATAAACTCAGGCTCGTGAGCGATGAGAGCAGGTTCCCATTGTTCCTTCCAAACGTGCTTTAATGCAGTGCCATCGCTAAAGGCTTCCAGTGGGCTGTTGATGATATTGGGGCGGTCAATGTTCCAATGGCTGTGTGGATAGAAGGGATGTTGGAAAGACGAGCAGAGCAATACGTCTTTGATGTCCTTAAATATCTCTACCGTGCCATTGCCCTGGTGCGCATCGAAATCAATGATGGCAACCTTTTTGATCCCATATTGGAATCGAAGCTCCTGCACCGCAATCGCGATGTTGTTGTAAAAACAAAACCCCATTGTGGCATTGGGCTCTGCATGATGCCCCGGTGGACGCCCCGCACAAAATGCCCTTTGATATTGCCCCGACATAATGCCAGCGACAGCTTGAATGCCTGCACCCGCAGATGTGAGGGCCGCTGCATAGCTGTGTGGGCCCATAAGCGTATCCACATCTAGCTGTAACATACCGCTGGTTTGAGACAGCCGTTCCAATTGGTCAATGTGGTGGGGGTGGTGAACGCGCAACAGTGAGTCGTCATAGGCGGGCGTACTGATAATCTGTTGCAGGTTTTTGTCCAGTCCAATATTGGAAAAATGACGCATAATTGCCGCCAGTCGCATGGGGCTTTCTGGGTGCTCAGGGCCCATGTCATGCTTCAGACTGATAGGGTTGGAAATGAATGCGGTTTCAATCATGATAGTGTCATTCGGCGATTCTTATTGAATTACTGCTAGTATACCCATTACGACAGATTTCTAAATTAGCGGAAGGTCTTCATGGCACATATTTCTGAATTTCTAGACCCAGATGCGATCGCTGTCTATGGTGCATCGGAACGCGAAGACAGCATGGGTGGCCGCGTTATTCAGAATATCGTTGCTGCTGGCTTTAAGGGTACATTGCTGGCTGTGAATCGCAAACCCTATGAATTCGTGTTCGGTGTGCCCTGTGTCTCAGCATTAGACACCAATACACCAGCCATCCAACTGGCTATTTTGTGTATTCCTGCAGACGAAATTGGCGGTGTGATAAAGCAACTGGCCAAGCAGCAGGTCACCAATGTGATCATCATGACGGGTGGCATTTCAAGACAAAAGACCCTGCTGGGGTCTGTTGTGCTCGATATCAATGCACTCGCCAAAACATTGGGCGTTAGGGTCATGGGCCCCAATGCGCTTGGCATCATTGTACCGAACCTAAACCTCAACGCGTCATTTGCCCACCTCTATCCAAAACCGGGCACCACGGCATTTGTGGGCCAGTCTGCTGCCATGGGATCCGCCTTATTAGACTATGCGGTGGGCCGTGGTTTGGGTTTTTCGCATTTTATTGCGATGGGCGCGGTTACCGATGTGGATGTTGCCGAGATAGTGGACCACCTAGCCGCTGACCGCAGGGTAAAATCGATCGTCCTGAATATTGAGCAGGTGCACGACGCACGTCGACTGATGACAGCGTTGCGTGCAGCGTCACGTACCAAAAAAGTGGTTGCCATTAGAACAGGTCTCAACGACCGCATCCCCGCAGGGTTGAAGTCCAGAGACCGTGTTGATTACCGTTTTTTCAGACGCGCCGGTGTGCTTGAGGTGCGTTCCTTGGATGCGCTTTTTAACAGTCTGGAAGTGCTGTCTCGTATGAAGCCCCTCTACTTCGAAGGCGTTGCCATTTTGAGTAATGGTTTGGGTACTGCGATGTTGGCCAAGAACTCACTGGACTTTCGCAATGGCAATCTTGCTGACCTAACCGATGTTGCTCAAATCGACGTGGCGCAGTACCCCTATCGTGATGACATTGGCATGAATCCCTTAGTTGTGCCGGCGGCGGCATCTGCAGACGTCTATATCGACCTGTTAAAGCAATTGGATCGCGTAAAGAACCTGGGCGCCATACTGCTGATCGTGTCTCCCAATGTCCGTACAGACCCAGAAACCCTTGCCAGAGCACTGGTGAAAACGGTCAAGTCCTGTAGGCACATGGTATTGACCTGTTGGTTGGGTACCGCAACGGTCAAAGAAGCGAGAAGAATATTTGATGCGGAGGGCGTTCTTAACTTTCATTCGCCCAATGATGCCGTGGCAGCCTTTATGACCATGGTGCACCATGAAAGAAACCAAGACAGCTTGAGAGAGACACCGCCCAAGTCTAAACCCCTTGCGACGAAGGAGGTGGCTGGGGTACGGCACATTATTGACGCTGCAAACCTAGAACAACGCGATTATCTGACCCTGTTGGAAGCGCGTCAGGTGATGGAGGCCTATGGTTTTTCCTTGGTGCCCTCGCAGTTCGATACCGATTTAGAGGCGTTACTGGCAAGGGTTCAGTCCGATCAGTACCCGACATCGCTGCGGCTCGTGCATGAAGCCTATTGCTATCCCTTTGCGTATAACCAGAACCCCCGACTGCGATGGCGTGGCGTTACGATTCAATTAAACACTGCAGACCATGTGCGTGTGACAGCACAACGCATGGTCGCGGAGCAGGCTGAGCGTTTTCCCGAAAGTAAGGTGTTGGGGTTTGGCTTACAACCCATGCGTCGTACTCTGGATTCTCTGGTTTTCTCGATGGGTATCACCCGCGATGATATTGTTGGGCCGCTTATCCTATTTGGCGAGGGTGGCTCTGCGGCAGATATTCTTGAAGACCGACGTTTTGGCCTACCGCCACTTAATTCAAACCACACACGAAAGCTTATTTATCGCAGCCACGCCTATGCGGTGCTCAGTGAAAACAGCAGCAATCTGGAGCAGGACATCAATGCTTTGAGTGAGGCATTAAAAACACTGAGTCAAATGGTGGTAGACCACCCAGAAATTGCAGGACTCGAAACCAATCTGTTGTTGCTACCAAGCCACGAGGTGTTGGTGTTGGGGGTCGCTATTCAGGTTGGACCCCCTGTGCCGACAGCTATTGCGCCCTATCCGAGTTATCTCGAGACCACCCTGGTTTTAAAAGACGGCACTGAATTGTCCTTAAGACCCATTCGCGCAGATGATGAATTGCCCTTAAAAATATTTTTTGAGCGGATGTCACCCGAGGCATTGCGATACCGATTTTTTGGTAGCCGTTTGCAGTTTGAGCACCGTGAATTGGCAGCGATGTGTCAGATCGACTATGTCCGTGAAATGGCCTTTGTTGCAGTAAATGATGCGCAGCAGGTTGTGGGTGAGATCCGTACCTGGCGCGATGTATTGCGCGATGAGATAGAGTTTGCCGTCATGGTTGACCCTGACCTACAGGGGCAGGGCTTTGGATCACAACTGATGCAGCGAATGATCGCCTACAGTCGTGAGTTGGGCATCGTAGCGATAAATGCAGAGGTAATGACCGACAATGAGCCGATGTTGCGGCTGTCTAAGGCAAATGGATTAAAGGTCGTGCACAATGACGACGGTGTCATCAGCGTCAGACGAGACCTACGTAATGAATGAGCAATACAAAGACAGCCTAGGCTGGGATCTGGGTTTACCGACTGAATCGGCAGTGCAGAATGTTCGGATTTTGTATTTTATTGGCGGAAAACCCATCCAAGCCCCAGGTGCAGACTGGCGTGACATGACCGGTATGCTGGACGAACCCAGTATCACTGACGGGATATTTGTTGCACGCATGGACAATGTGTTGTGGTATGCCGTAGCGCTTTCTGAGGACGAACTCCCACAGGGCTGGCTTGCGATTGAACTCCGGGCATTGGCTGCAACAGACCCGTCAGCCTTTGCCCTCGCCAGTCGTGCAGTGCAATTACTCCGATGGCGCGATAACCACCGTTTTTGCGGTACCTGTGGCGCCATGACAGAGGGTTCTAAAACGGAACATGCCCGTGTCTGTAGTCCCTGTCGGCAATCCTATTACCCAAAAATATTACCCTGCATTATCGTATTGATAGCCCGCGGAGACCGCATACTGTTGGCGCGCCATATCCGCCATGCCCAGACCGATCAGTTTTCATTGATAGCTGGGTTTGTTGAGGCCGGTGAAACACTGGAGCAGGCTGTACACCGCGAGGTGTTGGAAGAGGTAGGCATTCGTGTCAGTAATCTATCCTATCAAGGCAGCCAGACATGGCCATTCCCAGGCCAGTTGATGCTTGGATTTACAGCAACCTATGACGGTGGCTCCATCAGTATTCAAGATGATGAGTTGGCTGAAGCAGATTGGTTTTCGCTTGAACAGCTACCCAGGGTACCCAATAAATTGAGTATTGCTGGCTGGATGATTCGTCAGCACGTTAGAGACTTAGGAGGGGATCCAGATAGACTGTTACAGGGATGGTAAAACACTGGCGCTGAGGCCAGTGTTTTGAAACTACCCGAATTTAGCGGATGGGTAGTGCGACCAGATTGAGCTCAGAACGCTCACTTTCACTCAGAGCCGCTAAGTCCCAGAGTGTTTGCTGATCAATAATAGAGATCTCTTTTGCATTGCCTGTGATATCAAT
>CAWUUZ010000253.1:0-8890 GCA_963925745.1 uncultured Pseudomonadales bacterium | reverse complement strand
GCTATCTCAAGATTGCACCAGAGCATTCTGAAGAAGGTCCCCTGTCTAAGATGATGAAGCCGGGCATGGGTTCTTATGACCGCTTTAAGGTGATGTTTGAAAAGTATTCTAAGGAGGCGGGTAAGGAGCAGTATCTGATTCCTTATTTCATATCCGCACACCCCGGTTCGACCGATGAAGACATGATGCATCTGGCGATTTGGCTCAAGCAGAACAAATTCCGTGTGGATCAGGTTCAGAACTTTTACCCATCGCCGATGGCTTCTGCCACCACGATGTTTAATACCGGTTTGAACCCCTTGAAACCGATTCGTAAAACCGAGAATGATTTTGTTTTTAGTGCCAAGACCAAGGAACAGCGCAGGCTTCATAAGGCGTTTCTGCGGTATCACGACCCTGAAAACTGGCCTATGTTGCGAACAGCTTTAAAGAAAATGGGCCAAGCAAAATTGATCGGACGTGGCAAGACGCATTTGGTACCGCCTGAGTCTGGACGGGAAATCGAAGCAAAGCGCAGTAAGTCAAAGTGGCAAGTCGCGCGTACCCAACATACGGGGCTGCCCTACAATCCCAAAAAATCGGGTAAGTCGGGTAAATCAGATAAAGCCAAGTAAAGCGGCAGTTCAGGAGCAGGACAGGCTTAGCTGTCCTGCAGCTTGACCGGCAATGGTTGGGTTTCCTTTACCGCCTCCATCACGATATAGCTCTTAGATTCCTTGATACCCGGTAGGTTGATCAACAGGTCACCCAACAGCTGTCGGTATTCGGACATCTCTGCCAGACGAATTTTGAGCAGGTAGTCACTTTGGCCGCTGATCAGGTGGCATTCCATCACATTGGGTAAGGCTGTCACCGCTTTTTTGAAGTCGTCGAACGCACTCGGGCTTTGGTAGTGCAGACTGATTTCCACAAAAACCAGTAGGTTTAACCCAATGGCAGCAGGATTCACAATCGCCTGATAGCCTTCAATGATGTGCTCTTGCTCGAGTCGCTTGACGCGTTCCATACAGGGCGTTGTGCTGAGACCCACCTTGTCTGCCAATTCGACATACGAAATACGCCCTTCCTGTTGTAAGATGCGTAATATATTGAGGTCTATGCGGTCGAGCTTTCGTTCCGATTTGCGTACGCCCACTCTCATAAATGCAGTCCTTCACTCTCAAATGGCTGATGACAATATAGAATCTGGAGTAATGCTAAACCATGATACCACTATCACTCTATATTCATTCGCCTTGGTGTATCCGAAAATGTCCCTATTGCGATTTTAATTCCCATAAGGCACCCGATGTCCTGCCAGAAAAAGCCTTCTTGACCGCAATCGGCAATGATATTGATGCGGATGTCGCCCTTGTACAGGCAGCGGAGATTCAGACTGTCTTTATGGGGGGTGGCACACCCAGCCTGTTGTCTGGTGAGACCGTGACCGAATTGCTTGGCTTGTTACAACGCCGTATTCCATGGGCACGCGATGCCGAGGTGACCCTGGAGGCAAATCCAGGCGCGAGTGAAGCAGGACGTTTTCAGCAATACCGCCAAGCAGGGGTCAATCGCATCTCACTGGGGGTACAGAGTTTTGATGACAGCCAGTTACAGGGTTTGGGTCGGGTGCACAGCGCCAGCGACGCCAGCCGCGCCTTTTCGATGGCCAGAGCCGCAGGCATTGGGCGCATCAATATCGATCTCATGCATGGACTCCCCAAGCAAACAGTTCAGGGTGCCTTGGATGACCTTAAACAGGCTATCGATCTGGATCCGGAACACATCTCCTGGTACCAGCTGACTATCGAACAGAACACCGCTTTTTTTAATCAGCCACCGGTGTTGCCCGAGGAAGACCTGCTCTGGGATATCCAGCAGCAAGGCCAGACATTGCTTGAAGCGGCGGGTTTTCAGCAGTATGAGGTGTCTGCCTATGCCAAACCGGGTGAGCAAAGCCGCCACAACCTCAATTATTGGCAGTTTGGCGATTATCTGGGTATTGGGCCCGGCGCCCATGGGAAGTTGACACAGGCAGATGGCACCCTTATTCGCACAAGAAAACACCGGATGCCCGATCGGTATCTGGATGCCATTCAGCACCGGGTCGAGGCAACACCCATCGCCGATACCGAGCGGGTCTTTGAATTTATGCTCAATGCCTTGCGGCTGAAAGCCGGCTGTTCTTGGGAAGTTTTTGAGCAGCGCACCCAGCTGTCCAGAGACAGTGTTGCGCCACAGTGGCGTGATCTGGTGCGGCAGGAGTTGGTACTTCCTTCTAGGGTAGCCACCACCGAGTTGGGCTACCGTTATCTCAACCGTGTCATCGAGACTTTTTTGTGAGCGCCCTGTCTGTGAGTGCCCTGTGTGTGAGCACCCAACCTGTGAACGCTCAATCTATGGGCACCCGTAACGGACTATAGGGGTTTGGGAGGCTGTTCGTGACACCAGCTTTCAAATATCAGTTGCGCTGACAGGGAGTCGATCTCGCGTTTCTTGAAATCACGGTTGCGGCGGTCTTGATCCAATAAAATACCCTTGGCTTCAAAGCTGCTCAACCGCTCATCGTGAAGCTGAACCACCACCCCAAAACGCCCATGCAGGCGCTTGCTAAACTTGATTGCCCGCGCGGTGATATCACCCTCAGAGCCATCCATGTTGAGGGGTTTCCCAACCAAGCACAGCTCAGGTTGCCACTCCTTTAAAAGTGCTTCTATCTCAGACCAATTGGGTATCCCTTCTTTGGCCCTCAGTGCGGGACGCGGTGTCGCCGACTGGGTGAGCCGTTGTCCGACGGCCACGCCGATCCATGACAGGCCATAGTCAAAGGTGAGCACCAGCCCGCTGTTGTTTGCCATAATCAAAAGTCCAGGGTGAGTTCGCTGACGAATCGCCAGGTGCGAATAATTTCGAGTTCATCAAATTGTTCGCGCATATCAGGTGTAAAGGGATCGTAGGGTGACGCCAGACGCGCGACACGTTTGGCTGCGTCGTCCAGGAGGGGATGTCCCGATGATTCAAGAATTTCAACCCGCTTGGCGGCACCATTGGCACTGATGGCAACCAGCAACCGAACCTGTCCGGTCATGCGCTGTTGCCGTGCGACGCTGGGGTAATTGAGGTTCCCAAGGCGCTCCACTTTTTCAAGCCAGTTAACAACATAGGCTGCTTCAGAGGCTGCTCTGGTCGATGCCGCTGTTAAGGTGCGCACCCGAGGTCGGGCGGCATAGCGTTGGCGGTTGTCGGCCAACATGGCCTGTAACGTGGCAATGTCGTAAGTGGCCTGCACAGCCATGCTGTCAACCGTTGCATTGCCAATCATCGGATCTGAGACCAGGGTGATGTTGAGTACCGGCCGAGACGTTTTCCGTTCTGTGGTGATGATGCGGTTCTGGGCCTCGGTTTGATCCTTGATCAACAGCGGCTGGGTTTGGTCTTCAACCCTGTTGATGCTGTTGTCTTCGAAGTCGCCCTGTTCGGTGGTCGTGAGCCGCCTTGCTTCGTCTTCGGTGCCGCTGCCGGCCTGGTTGGATTGGGCCAAAAAGTCGGCCTGATCGTCAGGACGGTCGGTTTGGTGAACGGCCGTCATCACATAGAGCCCCTGTGCATCACTGGTGCCCATCTTTATCGTAAAGCCCACGCCAAAAATCAAAAGCGCATGGACGGCAATGGCAATAAAGAGCGTAAAGCTCAGTCTGTCGACGGCGCGTATTTCAGAACTGCTGTCTGCGTAGGTGGTCACCGATCCACACGCTCTTTGAGCTTTAAGGCTAAGGATTCCATCAAATCACCTGCGATATCAGTGTGATAGGCATTGTCGATTTCTCGGATGCAAGTCGGAGAGGTGATATTGATCTCTGTCAGATAATCACCAATTATATCCAGTCCGGCAAACAAAATTCCGCGTGCTACCAGCTCCGGTCCAACGCGATGAGCGATCTCCCAATCTCGTTCTGACAGGGGTTGGGCAACCCCCTTTCCACCCGCTGCTAGATTGCCTCTGGTTTCACCCTTGGCCGGTATTCTTGCCAAGGAAAAAGGTACGGCTACACCGTCGATCATGAGTACACGTTTGTCGCCCAGGGTGATTTCAGGGATGAATTTTTGCGCCATGATGGTGCTTTTACCATACTGGGTGAGCGTCTCAATGATCACGCCGATGTTGGGATCTTCGGCAGTGACTCGGAAAATAGAGGTGCCACCCATGCCATCGAGTGGCTTCAAAATGACGTCTTTATGATGGGCAATAAAGCGACGGATGGTCTTGTCGCTGGCAGTGACCACATGCTGTGGTGTGAGCTCTGGAAACAGGGTTGCAAAGACCTTTTCGTTACAGTCTCTAAGGGTTTGCGGCCGATTGACGACGATAACCCCCGTGCGTTCAGCGATCTCTAAAATGTAAGTGCTGTAGATATACTCCTGATCAAAAGGGGGGTCCTTTCGCATGAGTATGATGTCAAGTGACGACAGGACTAACGACTCGGATTCGTCCAGGTTATAAAAGTTGTCAGGGTCTCTATACACCCTAAGTTGAGACATGTTTGCTTTTGCGATGCCGTCCTCAATAAAGAGGTCGCTTTGTTCCATATAATAGAGCGTCCAACCACGGTCTTGGGCCGCCCACAGCATGGCAAGTGATGAGTCTTTTTTATAGTTGATGGAAGCAATGGGATCCATAATGATACCGAGCTTTATGGTCATGTCCGTTTCCTAGTGAATTGTTGGCATTATCATAATGGAAAATAGTGGCAGTACCCAAGGAAAGTTCGCCGAATTGGACTATCTTTAGGGCTGCGGTGCCTGTAGCAGACCGCCTGAAACTATGGTAAAAAGGATCGCATATTCAAAGTTAGGATAGCTGACTCAAAACATGTTTTTGCTAATAATGGAACCTCTCACAAGGCAGCAGGTACAGTATGGATAATTTTGAAAATTTGAAGGTCATGGTGATTGACGATTCCAAGACCATTCGCCTTACTGCCGAAACCTTGCTGAAAAAGGTGGGTTGTTCAGTGGTGACTGCCACTGATGGCTTTGATGCGTTGGCCAAAATTGCTGATACAAAACCCGATATCATCTTTGTCGACATCATGATGCCACGATTAGATGGCTATCAGACCTGTGCATTAATCAAGAACAATGGCACCTTCAAGGACACGCCTGTCATTATGTTGTCGAGCAAAGACGGCTTGTTTGATAAGGCGAAAGGTCGGATTGTAGGGTCAGACCAATACCTCACCAAGCCCTTTGGCAAAGAAGAATTGCTCGGCGCCATTCGAGATCACGTCAAATAGTGCAGCGTGTTTTGTAATCATTTTTTCCAGACGGACCCACAGAGAAAAAGCAGGATTGAACAGCATGCATAAAGTATTGATAGTAGATGATTCCCCAACAGAAACCTTTGCCTTTAAAGCGATGCTTGAAAGTAACGGTTTTGAAGTCATTACCGCTGACAACGGCGCTGATGGTATTGCGCTGGCGCGTCAAGATCTGCCAGACCTGATCTTGATGGATATCGTTATGCCCGGTTTGAATGGCTTTCAGGCAACACGACAGCTTACCAAGAGCCCAGAAACAGCCCACATTCCTGTGGTTATTGTGACAACCAAAGATCAGGAGACTGATCGGGTGTGGGGTCAACGGCAAGGCGCTTCAGGGTATTTGGTAAAGCCAGTCACCATGCAAGGTCTGGTAAAAACCATTCGCGAAGTGTTGTCGGGCAAAGTAAACGGCTAATGGGATCTGACATGACAGTTCGTCTCAATCCCTATGACGTATTATCGGATATGGCCGTAGCCTTTCGGCGAAATGCGCGTGGCTTGCCGTTGCAGGAAGAAATTAAAACCTACTGGACGGGTATTGGCTTTACTCTGGGTGGCACACACTATGTCGCCGCCATGGATGAAATTACCGAGGTACTGACCGTGCCACACTATACAAGGTTGCCTGGTGTGAAGCCTTGGGTAAGTGGTGTGGCAAACGTGCGTGGTAGGTTGGTTCCCATTGTCGAGTTGGCAACATTTTTTGGCTTAAAATTCAGAGCAAATCACCGTGATCGACGCATTTTGGTTGTTGAATATGATGATATGTTGAATGGGATTGTGGTGGACTCAGTAGAGGGCTTGCAGAGTTTTCCGGTAGATGAATATCAATCCAACATCCCCATGAATATTGCACCCCAGATAGCGCCGTTTGTAGAAGGTCATTATATCGCCAATGCTGTGGCAATGAGCATTTTTGGAGTACACGAACTGGTGTCCTCTGAATCCTTTATGGCAGTTGCGACCTAAAACGGACGTATTCTGAAGACTTTAAATTGAATCGAGCGGAATGGAGTTCGACCATGAAATTGAAAAAGGGTAGTTTTTTAGCAATTCTGAGTAACAACCGTTTACTCGGATTGCTGTTGGTGTTGTTAGGCGCCGTCATCGTTGGGTCATTTTATCTGTTTGTGGTGTCGTCAGAAACAAACCGAAATACGGCGACCTATAAAGAGCATGCCGATGACATGCGGGTATTGTCCCAGGTAATGCCACGGCACGCCGCAGAAGCTGTAGGTGGTAGTCCTGCCGGCTTCGACGCCCTTGCCCAGGTACGGAATGAATTTGGACACCACCTGATGATGCTGTCTGCTGGTGATGTACCGACCAATTTACCACCGGTTCCTGCCGGTCTTCATGCAATGGAAGAGATCCAAACTGCGTGGGCTGGAATGAAAGCGCAGGCTGACCAGATCGTTAATGCCAAGCAAACCGTATTGAAATTGCGTTTCCTTGAAGACAACATGGACGAGAGATTCCAAGATCTCGCGGCTGACTTTAATGAAATCGTCGCTCTCATGATTGCTGGTGGTTCTAATGCCGAACAGGTCGCCTTGGCGCAAAAGCAGACAGCACTTGCGGAACGGATTATTCGCTCTATTGATAAGCTATTGGCCGGTGGCGAAGACTCCTTTGTAGCAGCCGATTCCTTTAGCCAAGACACACGTCAGTTTGGTTTGATCACCCAGGGCATGTTGCTGGGTAACAGCAGCTTGGGTATTCAGCGCGTACGGGATGCAGCGACAGTTGCAGTGCTGAATGATGTTTTGGCCGAATTTGAAGAAATTTCGGGCGACATCACCCTGTTCCTAGAAAACTTCCCTGAGCTTTTTCAGGTTCAAGAATCCCTCAAGGCCATCTTTGCGTCATCTGGCGAAATCATGGTGACATCGGAACACCTGAAAGAAGAGTTTGAACAGTCCCACCACGACGAACAGCTGATTGACGAGGCCACACAGTGGGTCGCCATGGGCAGTTTGTTGTTGGGTCTTATTCTGCTTGTCGGTTTTATTGTTATCCGAGATACCCAGAAAGATTTGGCGCGTTCCGGTGAAGCAAACGAACAGAACCAGAACGCTATTCTACGTCTTTTGGATGAATTGGCAGACCTTGCTGATGGTGACCTAACCACCCAGGCCACAGTAACCGAAGACTTTACCGGTGCCATCGCCGACTCCATTAACTTCGCGATCGACCAGATGCGTGGTTTGGTATCGGCCATTAACGTAACGGCCCTACAGGTAGCTTCAGCAGCGCAGGAAACGCAGGCAACTGCGATGCACCTGGCTGAAGCGTCAGAGCACCAGGCACAGGAAATTGCTGGCGCATCTGCAGCGGTAAATGAAATGGCGGTGTCTATTGACCAGGTATCGGCGAACGCAGCGGAATCCTCTGCGGTTGCGGAGCGCTCGGTTGCCATCGCGAAGAAAGGCGCCGACGTCGTACAGGCCACCATCAGTGGCATGGACAACATTCGTGAGCAGATTCAAGAAACCTCAAAACGTATTAAGCGTCTGGGTGAGTCATCTCAGGAAATTGGTGATATCGTTTCCTTGATTAACGACATTGCTGACCAAACCAACATCTTGGCACTTAACGCGGCTATTCAGGCATCGATGGCGGGTGACGCAGGTCGAGGCTTCGCGGTAGTTGCCGACGAAGTCCAGCGACTGGCAGAACGTTCTTCTGCAGCAACACGCCAGATTGAAGCCCTGGTAAAAACCATTCAGACGGATACAAACGAAGCCGTTATCTCGATGGAACAAACCACGTCGGAAGTGGTCCGTGGCGCCCGATTGGCGCAAGACGCGGGTGTGGCCCTAGAAGAAATCGAGAACGTATCGAAAAACTTGGCTGATTTGATCCAGAACATCTCGAACGCCGCGAGACAGCAGGCATCTTCAGCAGGTCACATCTCCAATACCATGAACGTGATTCAAGAAATTACGTCACAAACCTCTGCGGGCACAACGGCCACAGCAAAGTCTATTGGTAACCTAAACCAATTGGCCAATGAGATGCGGGCGTCTGTTGCTGGCTTCAAACTGCCAGACGAAGAAAGCCACCACTACGCAGACGCATTTGACGAAGATCTCGGTTAAGCGCGATTGATGCTGGTACAGAGGAATGAGGCACTATGACGGAACATTGGTCCTATGCTACCAACCCAGAGTTCGATGACCGCCAGTTTTCACAATGGCGGGAGTTGCTCGAACGTCGGGTAGGAATGCAGCTGACAGACCAACGTCGTAGTTTTATTCAAACCAATCTTAATATCAGAATGCGGGAAGTTGGATTTAGCGACTACCAATCCTATTACAACCATGTCGTAGAGAGCGCACAGGGCATCGCTGAATGGGCAGTTTTGGTAGACCGATTTACCGTGCAGGAAACCCGATTTTTTAGGGATGCCGCCAGCTTTAAATTGGTTGAACGGTATTTGGAAAAACGCCAAAAGGCACAGAAACTCATGAACCTGTGGAGCGTTGGTTGTGCTTCTGGCGAAGAGCCCTATTCATTGGCGATGATTGCCCATGAGGTTCTGGGTGATGCGAAACATTTTTCGGTCACTGCGACCGATGTCAGCATGC
>CAWUUZ010000252.1:0-3838 GCA_963925745.1 uncultured Pseudomonadales bacterium | reverse complement strand
CCAGCCGCCGAGCCGAAATCCCGCTGCGATGCCTCTCTGAGCAAACCAACCCTGGTGCATTTCCAACACATAGCGCACAGGCTGTGTCGCGCAATGGGTATCGGTCGTCTGGGGTTTCATATCTGCGAGGTTGATGATTGTGCCATCGTCCGCCACAAACGCAGCGGTCAGGGGAATCAGGGTATTTTTCATCCAGAAACAGGGCACGGCAGCTTGCTCAAATACAAACAGCATGCCTTCGGATTCGGGCAGGTCACGGCGATACATCAATCCGGTGGCACGTTCTTCAGGCGTTGTCGCAACCTGGGCATCGATCAGATGGCTTCCCGCGGAAATGATGGTTCGTAAGTCCAGATGCGGCGCAGTCTGGGCGTGCGCTGTGACGCCTATGGCGGAGATCCAAAAGATAAGTGCGATACCAAGGTATTTCATCGATCGATTTTGACGCAACTGATTCTCTTTTGGAAGACAAAAAGGCCTAGGGCTGCAGGCGTGGGAATCCAACCCTAAAACAGGGTGGTGCATGACATCAGACATAACGACTCTGGTTACCATCCTAACTTCCTTGTCTGTTCAACGTTAGCGCAATAAAAAGGAAGGCATCCTGCCTTCCTGTATAACCATTACAGATGCACGGTTTGGGTCGGACCTAGGATCATTTTAAAAACCCGGTGCACGAACCTCGTCACCAATGCTCAGCGGTCGGGTGGCATCCAATACCAAGCCATAGGACAGCTTCTCAAAGGTCTTAAATACCATCAGTACACCCCCTACTTCGGAAGGCAAACGCACCAATTCTTTTGCAATCGGATCATTGACCAATTCACCGCGACGCCAGATATTAAACACATGACCTGCGGTTACACCTTCACGGTCGCCACGGTTTAGCAATACCACGTCATACTGACCAATGGCGTTCACACCGCGGAGTACCGCTAGGATTTCGCCCTGAATATTTTGCTCTGGAGCGCTCGGATAATAGGTTCCCACAAGGGTGTCTTGCGCAGAACTCATCAAGCGGTCCTGAACACGGATGTTTTCGGTTGATCTGCGAATCTGAAGGGTTGCCACGGTATCCGTCAGGTTCAAGAAGGATGCCATACCCAAACCGCGGGCCTCATAGCCCAAAAATTCTTCGGTGGTGGGGTCATAGTAGGACAGGCCTGGGCGGAAGATTTCATAGGCAGGCAAGGCTTTGACACCAAAATCACCACGCGCATAGATCTTGTCTTCAGCACCCAAGACCAACCGGCCCTCGTAGCCACCAATGATATAGGGCGATGCAGTCAGCTCTTCTTGCGACACAATGCGGTTGTTGGATAAGAAGCCCGCGATTTTATCGCGCGGAATCGCGGGGATCGCGCCTTGAATATCAGACATCCGTACCTGGGGAGACAGGGTAACTGGCCCCGTGTCTTCAACAACGGTTTCGGTACGGGTGATGGTGGTTAACTTGGTTTCACCATCGATCACCACGAAACCCAAGACATCGCCTGGGTAAATCAGATGGGGATTTGCAATCTGCGGGTTGATCGTCCAGATTTTAGACCAGAGCCATGGGTCTTCAAGATACAGACTTGAAATATCCCATAACGTATCGCCACTTTGCACCACGTAACGATCAGGCACCCCTGGCTTCAAGGTTACCGTCTCCGCGAGCAATGCCATGGACATAAAAACACCGATAGCCGCAACCCAAAAATTCCTCATGACCTTTATCCCTATAAGTTCAACTTTATTCAGTTCGGAAACTAACAAAAGGGCAGGACAAACACCGCCTACGCCTGTTATTCTACGCAATTCTAAACAAATATTTTATCTAACACCCTAGTCTAGCGCAGTAGTTTATTCCATTACCGATAAACTACACTGATTCTGGTGTTAAAATGTTAACAAAATCAACTTTTATGTTAACAGTCAATAAACTTAGAGACTAACGTAAACAATATTCTTATGCCAAAACTAGAAATACTCGAATTTCCAGATCCCCGTTTGCGAAAGGTTGCCGAACCCGTTGCGGTCGTCGGACCTGAACACAAACAAATCATCGCCGACATGCTTGAAACCATGTATGACGCGCCAGGCATCGGTTTGGCCGCCACTCAGGTCAACATTCACCAGCGTATTATCGTCGTTGATGTGTCAGAAGACCAAGACGAACCCCTGGCGCTCATTAACCCGACCTATGAGATTCTAGGTCAGGAAATGGACTACCAAGAGGGTTGTTTGTCGGTTCCTGGATTTTATGAATCAGTTACCCGTTTTGATAAAATTCGGGTAAAGGGGCTAGATAGCGATGGCAAACCGGTCGATGTGGTCGCAGATGACTTGTTGGCGATCTGTATTCAGCATGAAATTGACCACCTAGACGGCAAGCTCTTTGTCGACTATCTGTCTAGTCTCAAGCGTACGCGAATCCGAAAGAAGCTTGAAAAGGCGCACCGTGAGCAGGACCTCTAACCGGCTCATCAAGGAGATCGCATGACTGCCCCCCTTCGCATCCTATTTGCCGGAACACCCGAGTTTGCGGCCAGCCATTTAAAAGCGCTCATTAACGCCGGTCACCACATCGTTGCTGTGATGTCGCAGCCAGATCGACCTGCGGGCAGGGGCCGGAAATTAATGCCGAGCCCGGTAAAGCAAGTCGGACTGGAGCATGGATTAACCGTATGGCAACCCACCAGCCTCAAGTCTGAAGACGTTCAGGCAGAACTCAAAGCCTTTGATGCTGACCTGATGGTCGTTGTTGCCTATGGTCTGTTACTGCCCAAGGCCGTGCTGGATATCCCCCGCCTTGGCTGCATCAATGTTCATGGCTCGATACTGCCCCGTTGGCGCGGTGCTGCACCCATTCAAAGGGCCATCATGGCCGGTGATACCGAATCGGGTGTCACCATCATGCAAATGGATGTTGGTCTGGATACCGGCGCCATGTTGGCCAAGGTCACCTGCCCTATTTATCCCAATGATGCCTCTCATGATTTACATGATCGCCTGATTGAGATCGGCTGCCCTGCCTTGCTTGATGTGCTCAAACAGTTTGAAACAGGAAGTGTGCACCCCGAAGTTCAGGATGACAGCCTGGCCGTTTATGCCCATAAATTGAGCAAAGAAGCCGCCACCATTCAGTGGGATGCGTCGGCAGACGACTGTCATAACCTCATCCGCGGGCTCAATCCTTGGCCCATCGCCACGACCTTGCTGGAAGGTGCTACCCTAAGGGTGTGGGCGTCTAGAGTCGAAGACCCTGAGTCAAAGGACAAGCCAGCAGGCACGGTGTTAGAGATCAACAAGACCGGCATCTATGTACAGTGTGGGCGCGGTGTTCTCTGTATCACTCAGGCACAGTTCCCCGGTGGGAAAGCCCTGTCAGCTGCCGACCTACTCAACAGCCGCAAGGCGCTTTTTGAAAACCATCCGAGGCTAGGATAAACCATGCAGATACGCACGGTCGCCGCGCAATATTTGGCTGAAGTTGTTCGTGACGGTCGCTCATTGTCTGACCTTCATATTGAGGCTGAATCTGCTGTACCCGCCAACCAATTATCGGCGCTAAAGCACTTTACCTTTGAAGGCTGTCGCTATTGGCACCGTTACCAAGCAGTGCTAGACCAGCTCATGGACAAACCCTTTAAGGCCAAAGACAGCGACCTAGCTGCCTTGCTGGTATTGGGCATGATTGCACTGAGCCAGGATAACGAAGCCGACCATGCTGCGATCCATGAAACCGTTGCGGCCGTCAAGGAGTTGAAAAAGGACTGGGCTGCAAAGTTGGTCAATGCCCTGCTGCGTCAGTGGCAGCGTCAGCAAGGCGACCCCGATGCACCCTGGCTGCAAG
>CAWUUZ010000251.1:0-4608 GCA_963925745.1 uncultured Pseudomonadales bacterium | reverse complement strand
AGATCAATTGCAGAATTAACAATCTCGCCATTAAACTCAGAAAGCTTTACACCAGAGAATTCAGCAGTTCCTGTATAGGTGAAAGGTCCGCTACCAGAGGCTGTTAACGACTGACTTCTGATTTTCAGATTCGGAATAAACAGCGGCATATCGACCGTGGCATAAAAATACAAATCATTTGAGCCTGAAAGCCCTAAGTCTGACAATGACAATGTATCAGATGCTATTTTACCTCCCAACGACTGCTGCCAAATACCTGTTCCCACTTCTACCGCACTGCCATAGGTGGCGGTCAATAAAAACGCTGCACCTACCAATAATTTCTTCATTTTTTGCTCCTTGCATGACAATTTTAAAAGCCCAGAGGCGTTTACTGAATTCGATACTAGGCGCTTCCAGCTGAATTGCGTATGAACCCAACGGATTTAGCCAAAATTTACGCCAATTCGGTGACCCACTTCACGGTATGCTTCGATAACATTGCCCAGATCTTGACGGAATCGGTCCTTGTCCATCTTTTCGAGGGTAACTGCATCCCACAAACGACAACCATCGGGTGAAAACTCGTCGCCCAACATCAGCACACCATCGCTCATACCAAATTCCAATTTGTAATCAACCAGTATCAAACCACCGGCTTTAAACAACTCGGTGAGAATAACGTTGACCTGTAGCGTCAATGCTTTCATTCCCGCTATCTGTTCTTCGGTGGCCCAACCCAATGTGACGATATGGCTGTCATTGATCATGGGGTCACCTAGGGCATCGCTCTTGTAGAAAAACTCAAAGATAGGCGGAGACAACTCAAAACCTTCTTCGATGCCAAGTTTACGCACCAAACTACCAGCTGCGCGATTTCGCACAACGCATTCCACCGGCAACATCTCTAACTCACGAACCAAGGATTCATTGTCAGACAACAAACGGTCGAAGTGGGTCGGGATACCTGCCGCTTGCAACTTTTCCATCACAAAGGCGTTGAATTTGTTATTCACCATGCCCTTGTCATCGAGTTGCGCAAGCTTTTTACCATCAAAGGCTGACGTATCGTTTCTGTATTCCATGATAAGGCGGCCGGGAATCTCCGATTCATAGACTGACTTTGCCTTGCCCGTGTACAGCAATTTACCTTGTTTCATGAACTGCCCTCAACGTGAATGGTTTCAATGGTTTGCCACGGGAGTCCGTCAGTTTGATCAGCAAGATCAAGTGTAATTCCTGGCAACAACTGACCAGAAACCAACTCACGGACCAACAACGGGTCGTTGTTGTTTTCGCTTAAATGGGTAATGCAGACGTGGCGCAACTGTGCGGTATCCACGGCTTGTAAAAAAGAAATCGATTGGAGGTTATTCAAGTGCCCATAATTGCCACCAACCCGTACCTTGAGCGACGGTGGATAGGGACCTACAGACAACAACCCTGAATCATGATTACACTCTAAAAGTAATGCATTACAGCCCGCATAGGAAGTAACGATGTGCGGTGTTATGTGACCACAATCTGTCAAGATGCCCATACGGTGCCCCTGGTCTGTTGCGATGACAAACTGGCAAGGTTCTCTCGCATCGTGCGGCACTGTGACAGGGGAAATGCGGAGGGTGCCTATGTCAAAATCACTGTCGAGAGTAATCCAATGCACATCGACATTGTCCAGATTCTTGCAGCCTCGGTAGGTACCCTGTGTCATGTAAACCGGTATGTTGCCTTTTCGGGCTACTGGGCCTACGCCCTTGGAATGATCACCGTGTTCGTGGGTTACCAGTATGGCAGTAATATCAGCCAAGGTGACGCCCAGACGTGCCAGACGCATTTCTGTTTCTCGTACACCGAACCCGCAGTCCAAAAGCACCATGGTTCCAGCATATCGGATCAAGGTGCCATTGCCCTTGCTACCACTACCAATGAGTGAATATTGCATTACATTAACGGCTCAAAATCAGAGACAACTCATTCAGTATGGCCACGCTGGCCTCTTTGTCAGCCAATTCGTCTGCACCAAACTGTACCGTCACCTCGGTCCCCAATTGGGTTTTTGTGACGGATAGCTGATAGCGTTTTATGGAACTGTTTAAATTCTTTTTCTTGCTCGCCTTAAAAGCAGCACCCTCAACGTCATTCAAATAGATAACACCCAGTGCACGATCTTGGTCGTTCATTGTTAGACGGCTTTCAGCAACTGCCAGAAGCACCTGCTCCCAGGCATCAGAGAAGTTTTCATCCAATACCAATAACGGAAAGCCGTTACCGTCTTCTCTCATGGTGGGCACCGATCTGTCAGCACCCTTGTCGATGTCAGGCGCAAGAAAAACTGCGACCGGCTCAAGCGTCATGGTAAAGGCAGGCTGATCTAGGGCCACCTGATATCGGCCACCCGGGGTCATCACCTTGTCAGCACCCTGCAATGAAATCGCATCAATAGAGCGGGTATCAACTGGCAAAGGCCGAGAACTGCAGGCCACGATAAGCAGGGGAAAGGTTACAACCGTAAGAAGACGCACCTTAGAATTAATCAAGTTTGCAGGCCACCATCGCTTGTTTTAATGCGGCTTCGTGCTGGGGCTCTAACCAGGTTAGAGGCAAGCGAATGCCCTTTGGCATTTTATTCATTTCAGCAAGCACCCATTTGACGGGTATGGGATTCGCTTCTACAAAGAGACCATCGTGAAAAACCATCATGTCTTGTTGTAGGGCGTCTGCTGTCGTGAAATCACCTGCCAGCGCGGCATTGCACATCTGAGCCATCTTTGCAGGCAAGATATTTGAAGTAACAGAAATAACCCCATGACCACCAGCCCGAATCAGTTCGAGACAGGTCGCATCGTCACCCGACAAGATACTGAAATCAGCACTTACCTGTGGGCGAATGTCATGGACGCGTTGTATATCGCCTGTCGCCTCTTTGATACCAACAATATTGGGATGTCTGGCTAAGCGTACGACGGTTTCAGGCAACATGTCACAGGCTGTGCGGCCCGGAACATTGTACAAAATCTGGGGGATATCAACATGGTTCGCGATCGCCATGTAATGTTGGTAAAGGCCTTCTTGGCCAGGCTTGTTATAATACGGCGTTACCAAGAGACAGGCATCTGCGCCAAGTTCCTTAGCTTTTGCTGTTAATTCCATGGCTTCTAGGGTTGCATTGGCCCCGGTACCTGCAATAACAGGACAGCGTTTATTCACTTTTTCGACGACAAATTTGATGACAGAGGTGTGCTCTGAAACCGAAAGGGTTGCCGATTCTCCGGTGGTTCCTACCGCAACGATGGCTGTTGTGCCATTGAGAAGGTGAAACTCTATCAGCTGCTCGAGGCTATCCCAACAAATGCTCCCATCTGCGTTCATCGGTGTCACAATTGCCACCATGCTGCCGGTTAACATGCGCTTCAACTCCGCCAAAAAAATGTCGCCAAATTTTACGTGTCGCGGGTACCAGACTCAAGAGAAATGGCGGTTTTAGTGACAATTTGTAGATACGTGCCATACTTAAATTGTGTATTGGGTCAGATTAGGGATGAAATCATGACGCAGATCGTATCAGGACAACCCGTTATCGACTTTGTTGCGCAGGCAACAAGCAATCAAAAAGTTCAATTGTCTCAACTACAACAACAGCGTGTCGTACTGTTTTTTTATCCGAAAAATGGCACACCCAGCTGTGTGATCGAAAACCAAGATTTTGCTGCCAACTACCGCCACTTTGCCGAACAAAACACCCTTATATTTGGCATATCTCGAGACACCCTAACGTCACACGAAGCGTTTCGAAAAACCCTCAATATTCCTTTTGAATTGATATCAGATACCCAGGGCATACTGTGTGAACAATTTGACGTCTTACAACAGAGTCACGAAATTGACGAATCATTTCAATCACTTACTCGCAGTACGTTTTTGATAGATGAACAGAGCAGATTGGTTCAAGAATGGCGTAGCGTAAAGGTTCGCGATCACGTACACCAGGTTTTGGCTACCGTGCGTAAACTGCCCACACCATAGGCCTTTGCGGTCTGTTAAGGTAACAACGCTTTAAAATTCAACCTCAGTCATTTTCGTCAGGATGCTTAGGCCAGGCATTCATGATTGCTTTTAACAATGTGGCCAAGGGAATGGCAAAAAATATGCCCCAAAAGCCCCAGAGCCCACCAAAAAACAACACCGCGACAATGATGGCGGTCGCACTCAAATTCACAGCTTCAGAAAAAATGAGCGGAACCAGAACATTGCCATCCAGCATTTGGAGGATGCCATAGGCCAGAATCACATACATGAATTCGGTACCAAAACCCCATTGAAACAAGGCGATGGTTGCGACAGGTAAGGTTACTGCAATCGCCCCGACATAGGGAACCAATACAGAAAAGCCTATTATCACAGCCAGCAGCGCCGCATATTTGAGGCCTAGAAAAGTGAAAACAAAGTACGACACCACACCGACAATGATAATTTCGAGCACCTTACCACTGATGTAATTGGTGATTTGTTGGTGCATTTCATTGCCAATCTGATTCAACAGGCTGCGGCGTTTTGGTAGCATCCATTCAAGCTGTTCCAGTAAGAATCGGCGGTCTTTCATGATAAAAAAGACCAAGACGGGCACGATAA
>CAWUUZ010000250.1:0-2785 GCA_963925745.1 uncultured Pseudomonadales bacterium | reverse complement strand
CAAATCACCCGCTTAAAGCCATATTCAGCCTTTAACATTTCAATGGCACCACCTTTTGATGCATTGATGTGGTGAATATCCATCCAATAATGGTCTGCCTTATACATGTCGGGGCCATAAAAGGCGCACAGCTGCTTGGCTTCTCGTAGCGTCTGAATGATGGCCTCTGTGGGTTCCTTTGCGCCAATGGTGGTGATATTGGTCACACCCGTTACGGGCTCTCCGGTCCATTCGTGCACCGTGGCATTGGGTCGCGCGTGCATTTTTTGCAGCAGTTTTTCGCCATAGCTCGAATGGATGGCACCGTGATAGATATGCTGGTGGTTTTCTGGTGTAACGCTCATGATAAAGGGCGACAACCCCGTATCCTGAAAGACTTCCAAGACACCTTCTACCTCGTCATGGGTTAAGAAATTGCCGTGCGAATAGACCGCCTTTACGGGGTCCCAGATAAGCACGCCATTCTTATAGACCTGTGGCAGTGGGAAGTGCATGCCTTCAAAACTGGGCACTGCAGCATGAAGGGTACGCCCTGTAGCAACCGTAAAGGCAATCTTCTTCTTGGCCAACAACACCAATGTTTCCCGGGTATAGTCAGACAGCCGCTGATCACTGTTAAACAACGTCCCATCCAGGTCAAATACAACTAAATCCATGACTTCCTCTCAATAATCACTTGTGGGCAACTCAAAACAGGGGCTGTTTGCGTGCCCTTGAATTGCGCGACAACCATTATATGCGATAGCCACCCAAAAGGGTCTTTCTAAAACACAGCAAAGGATATCCATTGGAACGTCGTAATCGATCAGCCCACCCCTTTTTTGCCCATAAAATGCCCTGATCAATCAATTGTGCAGAATTCAACCGCATTGGTTGTGAAAGGTTTTTTGCCACCGATTTACCCTGTATACTTCTGCCAAATTACTTTCTTTTTTAACCCTTTCGCCTTACGGAACATCATGGATAAAACCTATCAGCCTCATTCTATAGAATCGCGTCATTATCAGTCATGGGAAGATAACCAACGGTTCACGCCTTCAGGCGAAGGCCCAGGCTTTGCCATCATGATTCCACCACCCAATGTGACAGGCAGCCTGCACATGGGCCACGCATTCCAGCAAACCATTATGGATGCCATGATTCGTTATCACCGCATGATGGGTTTTAACACCCTATGGCAACCAGGTACGGACCATGCCGGTATCGCAACCCAGATGGTTGTTGAGCGCCTGTTGGCAACCGAGGGTGTTAGCCGACACGATCTGGGCCGTGACGCCTTTATCGACAAGGTGTGGGAATGGAAACATGATTCTGGTGGCACCATTACGCAGCAGATGCGTCGCTTAGGTGACTCGGTTGATTGGCAGCGTGAAGTATTCACCATGGACGAAGGTCACAGCAAAAACGTTACCGAAGTCTTTGTCAGCCTCTTTAACGACGGGCTGATTTACCGCGGCAAACGGTTGGTCAACTGGGATCCAAAGTTACACACAGCGATCTCTGATCTTGAAGTCGAAAACCACGATGAAAACGGCTTTATGTGGCATCTGCGTTATCCACTCGCAGACAATCAGACCACCAGTGATGGCAAAAACTATCTGGTTGTTGCCACAACACGTCCTGAAACCATGTTGGGCGACTCTGCGGTTGCCGTACATCCAGAAGATCCACGTTACCAATCGCTCATCGGTCAATGGATCGACCTGCCTCTGGTCAACCGACGCATTCCCATTATTGCTGACGACTATGTAGACCAAGAATTTGGAACAGGCTGTGTCAAAATCACCCCGGCACATGACTTTAATGACTACGAAGTCGGCAAACGCCACCAACTGCAACTGATCAACATTTTGGACCAGAATGCCGCTATTTTGTCTGCCGGCCAGGTCTTTAATTACGAAGGCAAGTTGTTGGAAGATGCCCATGCGCCCATTCCAACTGACTATGCAGGATTGGATCGCTTTGTCGCCCGTAAGGCCATCGTATCAGCCTTTGAAGACCTAACACTGCTAGATGCCATCGACGACCACAAGCTTACCGTTCCCAAAGGCGATAGATCAGGGGTAAACATCGAACCCTGGTTAACCGATCAGTGGTATGTGTCGGCAAAAACCCTCGCTGGCCCTGCGATCAAAGCCGTTGAAGATGGCGACATCGAATTTGTGCCCAAGCAGTGGGAAAACACCTATTTCTCTTGGATGCGTGATATTCAAGATTGGTGTATTTCACGCCAGCTCTGGTGGGGTCACCAAATTCCCGCTTGGTACGACGATAACGGCAAGGTCTATGTCGGCCGCACAGAGGACGAGGTTCGCGCCAAACATGCCCTCGGAGACATTGCGCTGCGCCGCGATGTGGACGTCTTGGATACCTGGTTCAGCTCTGCCCTGTGGACCTTTTCAACCCTAGGGTGGCCTGATGAAAAAGCCCTTATGAAGGCCTTTCATCCATCAGCTGTCTGCGTGACGGGTTTTGACATCATTTTCTTCTGGGTTGCCCGAATGATTATGATGACGCTGCACTTTGTTAAAAATGACGATGGCACACCTCAGGTACCCTTTAAGAAGGTCTATGTCACAGGTCTGATTCGTGACGAACAGGGTCAAAAAATGTCCAAATCCAAGGGCAACGTTTTGGACCCAATCGACCTGATTGATGGTATCTCTTTGGACGCCTTGGTTGCCAAGCGAACCGCTGGCATGATGCAGCCAAAGCTGGCAGCTAAAATTGAGAAAAATACCCGTGCGGCCTTCCCCGATGGCTTTACGGAAAGCGGTACTGATGC
>CAWUUZ010000249.1:0-2918 GCA_963925745.1 uncultured Pseudomonadales bacterium | reverse complement strand
GTCGGACAAGGAACTGCGGTACTTTACCTATACAGCAGCGAACTATGTGCGTCTCAAAGACCAGTATCGCGCCGAAGCCTCACTACTTGATATTAACGCGGAAACAGGCACCGCCGAGCTTTGAACGCTCAATTTTGAGTTCAAACTCATAGCTGTGCAAAATATCCGACACCACCGCCAAGCCGATACCCTGACCCCGGTCTAGATTATCGAGTCGGACACCCCGTTGTAGGATTTGCTCATAGTGGTTTGGCGAAATACCCGTGCCATTGTCGCTGATTGAGAATTGGTGTCGATCACCGGCAATCTCTACAATGGTGTGGCCATATTTGCAGGCGTTTTCGATCAAATTACCCAAGACCTCCAACAAATCTTTTTCATCCATTCTGATGGTGACGGGGTATTTGGGAAAAACCCACTGAAAGGTAATGTGGGGATAGATGCGGCTCAGGGCTGACACCAACCGTTTTGCCTGCACCAGCAAATCAACCTGCGCGCCCACATAGCCCGTTGCCCTGCTGATAATGGCGCGGTTGAGCTGGTAACCAATAATTTGGTCCATCCGCTCGACCTGATTGTGCATGTCATCCAGGTCTTCACTGGACTTTAAAACCGCTAGGGGCGTTTTTAGACTGTGTGCCAGATCGGCCATGGTTTGTTTATAGCGTTCCCGCTGCACCAGCTCGGCTTCCAATACCCGATTCAGGTTGCGGGAGACGGGAATAAACTCATCGGGATAGACGCCCTCGAGCCGTGTTTGCTTGCCGATTTCAATATGGAGCAGTTCAACAGCCAAGAGCCGCAACGGCTTCAAACCCCACCCCAGTACCAAAAGCCAGGTCAACAGCAGACCCAGCCCCAACAGGCCCAAGGATATCCACAGACTCTTGCGGAACTCGCCCAGCTGATTCAAAAAGGGTTGTTGGGTTTGCATGATGACAAACTGAACCGACAGTGGCGCGGTCAGATCGGTGCCAAACAGCACCTGATAGCGGCGGTAAAAATAGGGCGCGTCACCGGTGGTCCAGACACCACTTTCAGAGGTTGCGTTATCGAGTGCACCCAAAGTAAAGAAGGCTTCCATCTCTTGGGACCAGAGCGCAGAACCACTTTTCCAGAGCAATCTGTTTTCGATAAAGGCAAAGGCAAAAAAACCACTTTTCGGATCGTTTAGGCGGTCATCCTTGAGTGTAAAGGGCAATTCGATGCGGTTTTCTTTCAGTTCTGTTACCGACAGGAGGTTAAATATCTGCAGTTGCAGCTGTTCCGAGATACCGTCTTCCATGCTTAATCGAAATGCGCGCTCTACCGCTACCGCTGTGATCAGGGTAAACATCAGTGTCGCCAAAAAGGTGGCGAGTAGTAGCCTGGCCCTTAACGACTGTATCTTCATAAATCGGCATTTACCCGATAGCCTTGACCGCGCACGGTGAGAATCGGCTTGAGTGTGTTGTCTGGATCAATTTTTTTGCGCAGCCGCCCGATAAAAACCTCGATGACGTTGCTGTCTCGATCAAAATCTTGGTCATACAGGTGTTCGGTTAACTCGGTTTTGGAAATCACCTTGTCACGGTTGAGCACCAGATACTCGAGACAGTTGTATTCATAGGAGGTGAGTTCAACGACCTTTCCGTGGTGTTTGAGTTCTTTTCGCGAGGTATTCAGCGACAGATCACCAAAGCGTATTTCGGGTGACGCCATACCCGCAGCCCGGCGTAACAACACATTGAGACGGGCCAGCAGTTCTTCGTTAATAAAGGGCTTTACCAAATAATCATCGGCACCACTTTCAAGCCCCAGCACCTTGTCTTGCCAGTTGCTGCGCGCGGTCAGGATCAAAATAGGAAATTGTTTACCCAGGTCGCGAAGTTGGCGGATTAAACTCACCCCATCCAGTTTTGGCAAACCCAGATCGATAATCGCAAGGTCATATTGGTATTCGGTGCCGTGGAATAACCCAGCTTCACCGTCAACAACCCAGTCGACTGCATATTTGTGCTGTACCAAGGTGTCCTTGAGCGTGCTGCCCAATCGTTCATGGTCTTCAACAACGAGAATGCGCATCTTGTGTCACCCTGTAAAACCCAGCTGTGGAGTAATGTCTATCACCACGGTCAGAATACCTGTGCGATAGGCAACGGGCAACTCTTGGCGTCCATTGGATCTGCAATCAGTCACCGCCGCCCAGCCAAGATGGCAGCCATATCAGGGTGATAAAATCCCGAATTGCCAGAGCCGACTGGTTGTGACATAGTCCCGCAACTCGGATCAGCGTGGCCAAAAGCGCTCCCAATACCCCGAATCGATCACAGGGGGAATAGGACGTGGCACGAACCCATTCAATCACATAATGACACCCTTAGAGGATCTCTATGACGATCAAAATTGGAGACAGCGTGCCAGTTGGCAGCTTTAAAATATGGACTGGCGATGGTATGGAAGTGGTCAGCCAAAGCGATGTATTTGACGGCAAAAAAGTAGCGGTATTTGGTTTGCCAGGCGCGTTTACGCCAACCTGCAGCGCATCACACCTGCCTGGTTACGTGGTCAAATATGATGAGTTGGTAGCCAAGGGCATTGATAAGGTTGCCTGCTTGTCGGTTAACGATGCCTTTGTGATGTCGGCATGGAAGAACGCCAGCAACGCAGAGAACATCACCATGCTTGCTGATGGCGATGGCTCATTCAGTGTTGCCCTGGGTTTGGACACACACATCCCTACCATGGGTCTCCGGGTTCGACGCTTTTCAATGATCGTCGATAACGGCACAGTTACCCACCTCAATATTGAAGCACCGGGTAAGTACGACGTCAGCGACGTCGACACCCTGCTTGGACAAGTCTAATACAGTCCCATTGCAGGGATGCTCCTTGGGTATCCCTGCGCTATATTAACGAGATAACAGGGCCAAAACCGG
>CAWUUZ010000248.1:0-4702 GCA_963925745.1 uncultured Pseudomonadales bacterium | reverse complement strand
TGCGCCCACACCTTGGTCATCAGGGTCTTGATCACATCAAGTCTGATAAAGAAGCCGTACCAGGCAACCACAACACCCAACAGTGGCAGCACGATGGCCAATGCTGTCGCGGCTAGGGGCGCGTGGTGAGCACCCTCAACGGGGAAGACAGTTTCTAAGGGCAACACAAAGGCGCCACCGACCAGGGCCAACATGGCCAAGGCTACCAAGGGTGCCTGCAGCTTCCAGCCTTGAGGGGCGTGGGGATGGGTAATCTGGTCGCCAAAAAACACCCGAAACAACATCCTAAAGGTGTACAACGCGGTAATAAATGCACCCAAAATAGCGCCAGACCAAATCCAGATACCACCCGTATGCGAGGTATAGGCAACGGTGAGAATGGCTTCCTTGCTAAAGAAACCCGATGTGGGTGGCAAGGCCGTTAAGCTGATACTGCCGACCACAAAGCACCAGAATGAAAACGGCAGCGCTTTGCGTAAACCGCCCATTTTAAAGATGTTTTGCTGGTGGTGGAGGGCCAAGATGATCGACCCTGCTGTTAAGAACAACAGGGCTTTAAAGAAGGCATGGGTCATGAGATGAAAGATGGCTGACGACCAGGCACCCACACCCAGTCCCACAAACATATAGCCGATTTGGCTGATGGTGGAATAGGCCAAAATGCGTTTTAGATCGGTTTGCACCAAGGCTGCTGTGCCCGATAACAACAGGGTTAATACCCCAATGGTCGCTACCGTCACCATCGCAGTTTCAGACAGCAAGAACAGCGGGTGCGTTCGCGCGATCAGGTACACCCCAGCGGTCACCATGGTTGCAGCATGGATCAAGGCGCTAATCGGTGTTGGACCTGCCATGGCATCTGGCAACCAGTTTTGCAGGGGCAACTGGGCAGATTTACCCACTGCCCCACCGACAATTAGCAAGGCAATCAAAGTGGCTGTGCCCGTATCGACACCCGCTGCACCCCACAATTCATTTGAAAATATCAGGGCGTTTTGAATATTCAGGGTGCCCACCTGAGAGAACAGCATAAACAAACCAATCGCCAAGGCGGTATCACCGACACGGGTGACAATAAAGGCCTTGCGGGCAGCATAACCATTTTCCGGCTTTTGGTACCAGAACCCAATAAGCAGATAGCTACAGAGACCCACACCTTCCCAACCCAAAAACAGCAGGAATAGGTTGTCTGCCAAGACCAGAATAATCATGGCAGTGACAAAGAGGTTCATATAGACAAAGAAGCGACAGAAATCAGGGTCGTCATCCATATAGCCAGCGGCATAGAGGTGAATCAGAAAGCCAACACCGGTAATCACCATCAGCATCGACACCGCCAATCCATCAACATAAAAGGCGAAGTTCGGCGCAAAGTGTCCGGCGGATACCCACTGCCAGAGCACAACGGTTGTGGGCGCGACATCCTGACCCATAAACTGAATGGCGATCCACCCAGTCAAGAGTGCTGACAGGCCGATGGAACCGACACCCACCCAAGTCGCCCACCGTTTGGACATTTTCCCAGACGATGCCAGTAGGATGATGAAACCCAAAAAGGGCATCACTGGAACCCAACGTATCAAATCAACCATAGGATTTTCTTCCCCTGCTCATACTGGTTTCAGCCCTTGAGCCGATTCAACTGGTCAATATCCACAGACTTGACCTGCTTGAATAGCAGCAAGATCAAACCCAACCCCAGTGACACTTCGGCGGCACCCATGGTGACCACCAACAAAAACATCACCTGACCATCCGCCTGGTCCCAATGCGATCCGGCAGCAATAAAGGCCAGGCCCGTCGCATTGATCATCACCTCTAAGGAAATCAGTACAAAAATGGCATTTCGTCGCACCAAGACGCCGACCAACCCCAGTGAAAACAATATGGCTGACAGCACGAGCGCGTGGTTCATGGTTAAGGTCATCATGATGGGCTGTCTCCCCTGTCCTCTGTCGTGTGTCGACCAAAACCCGTCGATCTCGCCAAGTGATAGGCACCGATCAAACCGGCCAATAACAAAAAGGACGCCAACTCAACCACCAACAGATAGGGTCCATAGAGCAGAATGCCCACTTCAGACACCGGTATGAGGTGGTTAGCCCCCCCTGTCTCGGGTTGGGATTGAATGAGTTGCACCAGCATCAGCAGCAACAACGCCGCCATGACCGCGGGAATCCGCCAGATACCTGGCGCTAGCCACTGCTGCTCCTGTGCAATGCCTGCCGAGCCAAGATTCAACATCATGACGACAAAGACAAAGAGGATCATAACCGCGCCGGCATAGATGATGATTTCAAGCGCTGCTGCCAAAGGCGCACCATAGAGGTAAAAAATAATGGCCATCGATAAGGACGACAGAATGAGATAGAGCAATGCATGAACGGCATTGGTCCTTGAAATCATCAAAACCGTCGCCACAACCGTTACCAGGGCTGCAACGTAAAAGGTCAGGATGATCAAATTGTCAGCTAATTCAGTCACACCAATGCTCCAGTTTGTTAGGGCAAAAGACTCTTGATATCAATGGGTGGTTTTTCGTTTTGGCCACCACCCTTAGCCCGTCCTGAGACGGCCTTGCCACTCACGTCATAAAAACTGTAATCAGGGTATTTTCCAGGGCCACTGATCAACAGATGTTCTTTCTCGTAGACCATGTTTTGGCGCTCATATTCTGCCAATTCAAAATCGGGTGTCAGCTGTATGGCATAGGTCGGACAGGCTTCTTCACACAGACCGCAGTAAACACAACGCGAAAAATTGATGCGGAAGGTTTCTGGATACCATCGACCGGTATCGTCCTCGGCTTTTTGTAAGGAAATACAATCGGTTGGGCAGGACGCTGCGCAGAGGTTACAGGCCACACAGCGCTCATCACCGTTGGGATCGCGGGTCAGTACAATTCTGGCGCGATAACGTGGGGCCAAATAGGGCATCTGGTCAGGGTATTCAATGGTATCAGCGGGGGTAAAGGTATGGGACAGCACATCCCATACCGACCGACATTGGCTGTACACATAGTCAAAAAATACCGCGAGCGACTTCAACATAACAAACCCTCATGCACATACCGCAATGGCTTCTTATCTCTCATCTCAGTACGCCTCATTAATCAAGACTCAGAATGATGGCTGCGGTAATGACCAAATTGATCAAGGACACCGGCAACATCAGCTTCCAACCAAAGGCCATCAGTTGGTCATAGCGGGGTCTGGGTAAGGCCCCACGGATCAGAATAAAAAACATCACCAGGATCGCGGTCTTAAACAGAAACCACAGCAGAGGTGGAAAAAACGGCCCATGCCAGCCGCCAAAGAACATCACGACCGTCATCATTGAAATCAAAATAACCGACAGATATTCACCAATAAAAAACATACCAAACTTCATTCCTGAATATTCGGTATGGAAACCTGCGGTAAGTTCGTGTTCTGCCTCAGGTAAATCGAAAGGTGTGCGGTGGGTCTCTGCCACACCGGCAATTAAGAACACAACCAAGCCAATAAACTGGGGGATAAAAAACCACCCATCTGCTTGCGCCTCTACAATGCCGCGCAAATCAAAGGTCCCTGCCAACATCACGACACCCATCAGGGAAAGACCCATAAATACTTCGTAACTCAGCATCTGCGCAGCAGCTCTGAGTCCACCGATCAAGGCGTATTTGCTGTTTGAGGCATAGGCGCCCAGCATGACGGAGTAAACGCCCAAGGAGGTTATTGCCAAGAAATACAGCAGGCCAATATTCATATCGACCACACCCAAACCCGGTGCCATGGGCACAATGGCAAAGGCAGCCAGCACCACAAACATCGCTATCGCAGGGGCCAATACAAAGACCGGACGGTCTGCAAAGGGGGGCACCCAATCTTCCTTTATCAGCAGCTTTATCATGTCGGCCACAATCTGCAGCGAGCCAAAGGGGCCTACCCTGTTGGGGCCGTATCGGTCCTGCCAGATACCCAGCAGGCGTCGCTCAACCCAGGTAAGCAAGGCTGCTGAAAGCACCAACAACATCATGATGCCGCCCACCATCAGGAGGGTGGTCCAGAATCCATTAATCATGAGCAGCCTCCACAGTTACCGCACAGGGCAAGGCACTGAGCAGAAAGGCATCGGTAATCCAGGGCACATCGGGAACCACCAGCACATCTTTGGGCACCTCGGTTTTTAAGATGACCGGTAGGACAATGGATTGCTGACCGAGCTGAATGCGCACCCTGTTGCCAAGGCCCTTTTCTGCTGCCGTATCGGGGTGCATCTGCACCTTGGCAGCGGTAAACCGACTTTGCAAGCTGGGAGATTGGTTGGCACGGGTGTCACTGCCAAAGATACAGGGCTGACGAACAGCCAACACGGCGCCTTTCGCCAGTGGTTCTGCTGCTGTGGCTGGGTTCTCACTGAATCGGGGTAATGTTGCTGCGAAAACGCCGTCGTCAAACAGCAGCACGCCCGGCATACCTTGTTTTAGAGGACCATCAATTTCCTGCTGAAACTTGTTTATCGCTTCATTGGAATTCCAACCGGGTGACCAGTTGTTGGTGTTCAGAGGCGATGCCTGTGCCAGGGGAATACCTTCCATTGAATAGGCCAGACCTGAATCCACTTCCTGTGGCTGCCGAGGTTCATGCACATTGACCCCTGCATTCATCGAGGTGCGGCCAGAATACCGATGCGACTGTCTGGGTGCGCGTAGGCCCGC
>CAWUUZ010000247.1:0-2720 GCA_963925745.1 uncultured Pseudomonadales bacterium | reverse complement strand
CATTTGGACCAGCTGATAGGGCTGGTGGACTACACTAATAATACAAAAATGACCGGCGTTGCTGGGTAGAGGATAAACTATGTGTGGAATAGTAGGTGCGGTTGCACAACGAGACGTTTCTGACATTTTAATCGAAGGCCTGCGGCGCTTAGAATACCGCGGCTATGATTCAGCGGGCGTTGCCATTTTGCATGACGGCGCCATGGCGCGTGTTCGTCGTGTCGGCAAGGTCAATGAATTGGCGAAAGCGCTCAAAGCAGAACCCCTATCTGGTGGCACCGGTATCGCGCACACCCGTTGGGCGACGCACGGCAAGCCAAATGAAACCAATGCGCACCCACACGTATCCAGTAACAACATTGCTGTCGTGCACAACGGTATTATTGAAAACCACCACCAGCTGCGCGAAGAACTAAAGGCTGAAGGTTATGTGTTTACCTCTGACACCGATACCGAAGTCATTCCGCACATGCTCGACCGTGAATTGAAAAAAGGCGGTTCATTGGTTGAGGCCATGTTGGCGGTGCGTAAATTGTTAGAAGGTGCTTACGGTACCGTCGCCATTGATTCGCGTGATCCGAGCATCATGGTCGTGGCGCGTTCTGGTTCACCTCTGGTTGTCGGTATGGGCATAGGCGAGAACTTTATCGCGTCTGACCAATTGGCCCTATTGCCAGTTACCCGCCGTTTTATGTTTTTAGAAGAAGGCGATGTGGCTGAAGTCACCCGCTACAGCGTGCGCATTTTCGACAAAGACAACAACCCAGTTGAACGTGTTGCCAAAGATTCTGACGTCAAACACGACGTGGGCGATAAGGGCGGCTACCGCCATTTCATGCTCAAAGAAACCTATGAGCAGCCTGATTCTATCGCTGCCACGCTTGAAGGCCGTATTGCGCACAACCGTGTCATCGCTGAAAGCTTTGGTACCCAGGCGCCAGAAATTCTGAAAGACATCGAAGCCATTCAGATCATAGCCTGTGGTACCTCGTATCACTCAGCCATGGTCGCCCGTTACTGGTTTGAAGAGATTGCCGGCATTCCTTGTCAGGTAGAGATCGCTTCTGAGTTTCGTTACAGAAAGTCAGTCGTACTGCCTAACTCTTTGTTAATCACCATTTCTCAGTCAGGTGAAACGGCCGACACCATGGCCGCCCTCATGCTGTCAAAAGAGCTGGGTTATAAAGCCTCCTTGACCATCTGTAACGTCGCAGGTTCATCACTGGTCCGTGAAAGTGACATGGCCTATATGATGCGCGCTGGTGTTGAAATCGGTGTGGCTTCCACCAAGGCCTTTACCACCCAGCTGGTTGGTTTGATGCTGTTGGTGATAAAAATTGCTGAATACCGCGGTGCTTCCGATGCGCTGCTAGACCGTTTGGTCTTGGGTGTCGAAAAATTGCCGGCGCAGATCAAGAACGCCTTGAAACTCGATCCAGTGATCGAAGCCTTGGCACAGGATTTTGCTGACAAAAACCACGCCCTGTTCCTTGGCCGTGGCAGCCAGTACCCCATCGCAATGGAAGGGGCATTGAAGCTGAAAGAGATTTCCTATATCCACGCAGAGGCCTATGCGGCGGGTGAATTGAAGCACGGTCCTTTGGCCTTGATCGACTCCGAAATGCCCGTCATCGTGGTAGCGCCAGACAACGAACTGTTAGAGAAATTGAAATCTAACATGGAAGAAGTACGGGCACGTGGCGGCCAGCTCTATGTCTTTGCTGATAAGGATGCGGGTTTCAAAAACATGGACGGCATTAAAGTGATTGAGATGGATGACATCGACAACTTTATGGCCCCTGTGCTGTACACCATTCCTTTGCAGTTGTTGAGCTATCACGTTGCCATTATCAAGGGTACCGACGTAGACCAACCCCGTAACCTGGCGAAATCGGTGACTGTGGAATAGGCGCAGTGGAATAAACACTGTGTCGGTGAACAACGGCATAGCGTCAGACAAAAGCTGACGTATAGGCAGTAACAACAAAGCCCCGCTTTCAGACAACCGTCTGTTGGTCGGGCTTTTTGCTCTGAGCAGCATGGGTTCTGGAGATATTGGGTGGCAGAGATCAATTTCGGCATCATTATTTTGGCAGCACTGGTTGCTGTAGCAAGCCCAGGTCCTGCAACCCTTGCTATTGCCAATACCTCCATGTCGCTTGGGCGGAAGCAGGGCGCAATTGTGGCGTGGGGTATCACAACCGGTTCCTTGATTTGGTCACTGTCAGCCGCCTTTGGTATCAGTGCCCTGATGGTGGCAGAAGCCTGGATGCTCACCTGGCTGCGGTATTTTGGCGCAGCCTATCTGCTCTATATGGCCTGGCAATCGGCAAAGTCATCCTTAGTTGCGCCGTCCTTTGCTGCGCAAAAGACCGTCCCAGACCGCCATTGGACATCCCACTACCTGCGGGGTCTGGCATTGCACCTGACCAACCCAAAGGCCATCCTGTTCTTTGTCTCGCTCTATTCCATTGCCATCCCGCACAACACCCCAATGTCAAAAATAATGCTGATCAACTTCCTGATCGTGTTTCAGGGCTTTGTAGTGTTCCAACTCTATGCAGCACTGTTTTCACGTCCCGGGGTTAGGGCTGGCTATCTGAATTCCAAGCAGTGGTTTGACCGAATCTTTGCGGTGGTATTTGGTGCGATTGGACTGAGTATTGGATTTTGGCCGATTTGACCCTCAACTGCTGACCCTCAACTGCTGACCTTCAACT
>CAWUUZ010000246.1:0-3649 GCA_963925745.1 uncultured Pseudomonadales bacterium | reverse complement strand
CAAGAAAATCAAAAATATCTGGGGCCAAGTTCCCCTGATCGCAGAGATGCAAAGTGAAGCTGGTGCCGCAGGTACGGTTCACGGTGCATTGCAAGCGGGCGCCTTGACCACAACCTTTACGGCGTCTCAGGGTCTGATGTTGATGATCCCCAATATGTACAAGATAGCCGGTGAGCTTACCGCTGCAGTATTCCATGTGGCTGCGCGGTCTTTGGCGGCACAGGGCCTGTCGATTTTTGGTGACCACCAGGATGTGATGGCTGTTCGCTCGACAGGTTTTGCGCAGCTGGCGTCAGCATCGGTGCAAGAGTGCCATGACATGGCATTGATTGCCCAGTCAGCCACCTTGGCCAGTCGTGTGCCGGTGATCCACTTTTTTGACGGTTTTCGGACCTCGCACGAAGTCAGCAAAATTGAACTGCTCGATGACGACGTGATTCGCGCCATGATTGATGATGAGCTGGTATTTGCCCACCGCAAACGCGCCCTTAATCCTGACAATCCCTTTATGCGCGGTACGGCACAAAATCCAGACACCTATTTCCAAAGCAGAGAGACGGTTAATCCGTATTACACCAATGCCGTGAGTATCTATGAAAAGTGTTTCGCACAGTTTGCTGAACTGACGGGCAGACAGTACGACCTATTTGAATATGTTGGGGCGCCAGATGCCGAGCAGGTCATTATTCTGATGGGGTCCGGTACAGAAACGGCGATCACAACCGCTGCGTATTTAAACCGACAGGGTAAAAAATACGGCGTGTTGCGTGTGCGTCTCTTCCGTCCCTTTAGTGCAAAACACTTTTTAGCTGCCTTGCCAAAAACCGCCCGTAAGATCGCTGTACTGGATCGAACCAAGGAACCCGGCGCTTCGGGTGAACCGCTATACAAGGACATCGTCACTGAACTCAGTGTCGCCTATATGCGTGGTGAGATTACCGACATGCCCCTGGTTGTTGGCGGTCGGTATGGCTTGTCGAGCAAAGAATTTACCCCCTCCATGGTGGCCCGTCTCTTTCAAGAGCTGGAGTCTGAAAAGCCCAAAGCGGGCTTCACGCTGGGTATTAACGATGACGTCACGCACACCAGCTTGGCCATCACCGAGATGTTGGAGATCGAATCTGAGCAGACCGTAAGGGCACTGTTTTATGGATTGGGTGCAGACGGTACCGTGGGCGCCAACAAAAACAGCATCAAGATCATTGGTGAAGAATCTGGCTACTATGCACAGGGCTATTTTGTCTACGACTCTAAGAAGGCTGGCAGTGTCACGACCTCGCACCTTCGGTTTGGACCCACACCCATAAGGGCGCCTTACCTCATTGAGTCTGCTGGGTTTATAGCGTGCCACCAGTTTCACTTTTTAGACCATGTTGATGTGCTCGAACGCGCAGGAAAGGGCGCCATATTTTTGCTTAACAGCCCTTACGGCGCCGATGAGATTTGGGACAAATTACCGCGTCAGGTCCAAAAAACCCTTATTGAGAAGCAGATCGAATTTTATGTTATCGACGGTGCTCGCGTGGCGCGGTCTGCGGGCATGGGTAAACGGATTAACACCGTGATGCAGACCTGTTTCTTTGCGCTGTCGGGTGTGCTGCCAAGGGATCAGGCCATAGAAAAAATCAAGCTCGCTGCGGAAAAGACCTATGCAAAAAAAGGTAAGGACATTGTTAAACGCAACTTCACCGCCATTGACCAATCGCTGTTGCACCTGAAGCGCGTGACCTTGCCTGAGCAGGTTTCCAGTGAGTGGAATCCTGATCCAATGGCACGATTTGGCGCAGCACCCGAGTTTGTGCGTACCGTGACCCAGGAAATTATTGGGGGCCGAGGTGACTTGATTCCCGTGAGTCAATTGCCGGTGGATGGCACCTTCCCAACGGGTACCACCCGATGGGAGAAACGTAACATTGCCGAGGAAATACCCATTTGGGCGTCTGACCTCTGTATCCAATGTGGTAACTGCTCAATCATCTGTCCCCATGCTGCCATTCGGGCCAAGTTTTTCCATGAAACTGAATTGGAATCGGCACCAGAAGGCTTTAGCAGCATTCATGTAACCGCGCGCGGTTTTCCAGATGTGCGGTACCGCTTGCAGGTATACCCAGAGGACTGCACAGGATGTGGTCTCTGTGTGCGCGCCTGTCCTGTCAGTGCACCTGAGGATGAGCACCACCACGCCATTAACATGCAGTCAAAATTACCGCATCTTGAGGATGAAAAACGCTATCTGACCTTTTTTGAGTCACTGCCCTATAACGACCGTTCTCAGGTCGACTTCTCAAACGTGCGGGGCGTTCAGTTCTTACAACCCCTGTTCGAATTCAGCGGCGCCTGCTCTGGCTGTGGCGAAACACCCTATCTAAAACTGATCAGCCAACTCTTTGGTGACCGGGCCATGGTTGCAAACGCAACGGGCTGTTCATCCATCTATGGCGGCAACCTACCCACCACACCCTGGGCACAGAACAGTGAAGGCAATGGACCGGCTTGGTCTAATTCACTCTTTGAAGACAATGCTGAATTTGGTTATGGATTCCGCCTGTCAGCAGACAAGCATCTTGAATTGGCGCGTGACCGTCTGGTTGAACTGCAGCCGCAACTCGATGCCCAGATGGTTCAGGACACCCTCGATGCGCCACAGCAGCTAGAGAGTGACATCCGCATGCAACGCCAACGCGTTCAGTCATTGCGTAAACAGTTGCACAGCCTCAGTGATCCCAAGGCCCGAGATTTGTTATCGGTGTTGGATTATTTGGTGCGACGCTCTATTTGGATTGTTGGTGGTGATGGCTGGGCCTATGACATTGGTTATGGCGGCGTCGACCATGTGTTGGCCAGTGGCAGGGATGTGAATATTTTGGTGATGGATACTGAAGTCTATTCCAATACCGGTGGTCAGGCATCCAAGGCAACACCCATAGGCGCGGTGGCCAAGTTTGCCGCAGGCGGTAAGGTAGTGCCCCAAAAAGACCTGTCACTACAGGCAATCGCCTATGGCAACGTCTATGTGGCGCGCATAGCAATTGGCGCGAATCCACAACAGGCACTGCAAGCGTTTCGAGAGGCCGAAGCCTATAACGGTCCGTCTTTAATCATTGCCTATAGCCCCTGTATTGAGCATGGCATTGCGATGGAAGATGGCATTCAGCAACAGCAGTTGGCGGTGAAATCGGGCTACTGGCCGCTTTATCGCTATAACCCTGCACTGCATTCTTCGGGACGCAACCCATTCTTGTTGGATTCACTGCGACCCAAGATTGACCTGTCGGATTACATCTATCGAGAAGGGCGCTATCGTTCCTTGAAAGACCGCAACCCAACTGAAGCATTGCGGTTGTTGGGACTGGCAGAACAGGTTGTACGACAGAAGTGGTCGGTTTATGAGGAGATGGCAACACGTGATGTCCATGAATTTATTCCTGACACCCGCCATTGATAGAGAGCAATACCAGAAAGGGGCCTAGAGCCCCTTTTTTTATGCCTGTCAGGCTGGCATGCCTATCGACTTCTAACCGTTAGTTTGAAATATATTGGTCTATAAATCAGGGCGCATTTCATCGGCACTTCAGATAAACTTGCTGGCATTCCGTATTGAAATGAGCAAAGACATGCGTCTAAAAAATTGGGTTCTGTGGTTATTTGT
>CAWUUZ010000245.1:0-2698 GCA_963925745.1 uncultured Pseudomonadales bacterium | reverse complement strand
TATGAAGTCGAACAAGAGAAGAAACGTGGTTCGCGCGAGAAGGCCCAACTTATTGTTCAGGCGGCGGCTGCCATATTTCTGATTTTGGGCCTCGCTTTCCACGTAGCTGAAGTCGGTCTAATTGGCCTGTCGGTTATCATCTTATTAACCGTTTTTAACGGTGTAACAGATGAACATGCGATCGGTAAATCCTTCGCTGAAGCCCTTCCCTTTACGGCATTGTTGGTGGTATTTTTCGCCATTGTTGCAGTGATTCACGAGCAGCATCTGTTCACACCCATTATCAATTGGGTACTCTCCCTAGACGCTGAGATTCAGCCAGCGATGTTCTTTTTAGCCAATGGCTTGCTGTCGGCCATCAGTGACAATGTGTTCGTGGCAACGGTCTATATCAACGAAGCCGTCGCTGCATTGCAACAGGGCCGCATTACCCGCGACCAATTCGACCTATTGGCCATTGCAATCAATACCGGTACCAACATTCCTTCGGTAGCAACCCCCAATGGACAGGCAGCGTTTCTGTTCTTGCTGACCTCTGCGATTGCACCGCTGATTCGCTTGTCCTATGGTCGTATGGTTGTCATGGCACTGCCTTACACCATCACAATGACAGTCACGGGGCTGCTTGCTGTTATCTATTTCTTGTAATCGAAACGTTCCATCGATGTCAAAAAGCCTCTGATATGAGGCTTTTTTCTTTTCCGTTGTGTCGGTTGCAGATACAGCACGCTCAATATACACCTTGACCAAAATTTGCTACAGTCAGCGCCCTCATTTCCACGCTACGCGACCCCATGACCCTAGACAGAACATTTTCAACAGCACCCATGATGGAATGGTCGGACCGACACTGTCGATACCTGTGGCGTCTGCTGAGCAAGAACAGCCTTCTTTATACCGAGATGGTAACCAGCGCGGCCATTTGCCATGCGCCCAATATCGACCGCTTTCTAGACTATTCCAACGAGGAACATCCCATTGCACTGCAGGTGGGTGGTTCTCAAATTGATGAGCTCGTACAGGCGACGCGCTGTGCTAACCGCTGGAAGTACGATGAAATCAATTTGAACGTCGGGTGCCCCAGTGATCGTGTTCAACAAGGCATGATTGGCGCGGTATTGATGGGGCATCCCCAGTTGGTTGCCGATGCCTTTAAAGCGATGTCAGATGTGGCAGATATGCCCGTGACCATAAAGCACCGTATTGGCATCAACGATCAAGACGATTATGGTTATACCCAAGACTTTGTAAGCACCCTGTATGACGCAGGATGCCGCGTATTTATTGTGCATGCGCGATCAGCGATATTGAACGGGCTAAGCCCCAAAGAAAACCGTGAGATACCACCGCTCAAATACGAATCAGTCTATCAGCTCAAACGTGACTTCCCCGATGCGGAAATCATCATCAATGGTGGCATAAAGACCCTTGAAGACTGCAAAACCCACCTCAAACACGTTGATGGCGTCATGATGGGCCGTGAAGCCTACCAAAATCCCATGGTATTGGCCGATGTTGACGCGCAACTCTTTGGCGGTAGCAACCGATTTTCAACACCTGTCGACCTATTAGAAGCACTGATACCCTACGTTGACCACATCGTGGCCCAAAATGGGCAAGCGAAATACGTTTTACGCCACTGTCTTGGTTTAATCCAAGGCGTTTCTGGCGCACGGGGATTCAGACGCCATTTAAGTGAAAACATGCACCGCCCAGACACCACCAGTGCATTAATTCAAGAAGCCATATCGACTCACCTTTCTCCGGCTGTGACAGCCTGAAACCTGATAAACCGAGGAACAGACAACATGACGACATCAAAATTAAGCCAGCTAAAAACCATGACCACTGTGGTAGCGGACACGGGTGACATTGAATCTATCGCACGACTAACGCCTCAGGATGCCACGACCAACCCTACCTTGGTGCTCAAAGCAGTCGAGTCTGGTAAATATGAGTCGGTCATTGAAAAAGCACTGGAATTGGCTACGTCTGGATCAGAAAAACCAACTGTTGGTGCCATTGCTGACGCATTGGCTGTCAGCCTAGGCGCTGAAATCTTGCAGCACGTACCTGGCCTGGTGAGTACTGAAGTCGATGCAAGGCTGTCGTTTGATACCGAAAAGACCATTGCTAAAGCACGTCAACTCATTGCACTTTATGCACGGGCTGGCATCAGCAAAGACCGTATTTTGATCAAGATTGCATCCACGTGGGAAGGTATTCAGGCTGCACGCGTACTGGAACTCGAGGGTATTCACTGTAACCTCACCCTGTTGTTTTCTTTCCACCAGGCCTTGGCTTGTGCCCATGCCAAGGCTACCTTGATCAGCCCCTTTGTGGGTCGCATCTTAGACTGGTACAAGGCCGCACAGCCTGAAGCTGACTTTACTGGCATGAAGGACCCTGGTGTGGTGTCTGTGACCGAAATCTACCATTATTATAAGCGCTGTGGCGTTGCCACTGTGGTCATGGGTGCGAGTTTTAGAACGGCAGAAGAAATTGAATGTTTGTCCGGCTGTGACAAGCTAACCATCAGCCCTGCACTCATCGACGCGCTTGCTAAGGACACAGGTGCTTTACCGCGCCACCTCAGCCCAACCACCGATACCGCCGCTGCACTCGACCCGCAAACAGAAGGCAGCTTTCGATTGGCTATGAATGCTGACGCCATGGCAACAGAAAAACTGGCTCATGG
>CAWUUZ010000244.1:0-4627 GCA_963925745.1 uncultured Pseudomonadales bacterium | reverse complement strand
ATGAGATGGTCTTCCGAGTCAAACAGGAAACTGGCGAGGGCCTTGCACAACTCGGTCTTGCCGACGCCGGTGGGGCCGAGAAACAGGAAGGAACCGTAGGGCTTGTCCGGATCGGACAGGCCGGCGCGTGAACGGCGGATCGCGTCCGAAACGAGGCGCACCGCCTCATCCTGGCCGACCACACGGTCATGCAGCTTGCCCTCCATCTGCAACAGCTTGTCGCGCTCGCCCTCTAACATCCTCTCAATGGGAATGCCGGTCCAGCGTGACACCACAATGGCAATGGATTCATCCGTTACCTGATTGTGTAACAGCTGCATCTCAGCGGTATCGCCCTCTAATTCTTTTGCTACCTGTCGCTCTAATTCTGGAATCACCCCATATTGCAGTTCACTCATACGGGTCAGGTCACTGCGTCGTCGCGCGGATTCCATGTCAATGCGGGCCTGTTCAAGTGCTTCTTTGATTTTTTGAGACCCTTGCAACATCGCCTTTTCAGCCAGCCAAATTTCTTCCATATCCGCATAGGCTATCTGAGCAACATGGATATCATCCTGCAACTTTTGTAGCCGTTTTTTGGCTGCAGCATCCCGTTCTTTTTTCAGGGCCTCTGCTTCCATTTTGAGCTGGATGAGTCTGCGGTCTAGGCGATCCATTTCTTCGGGTTTGGAGTCGATTTCCATCCGAATACGTGAGCCCGCTTCGTCGATCAAATCAATCGCCTTGTCGGGCAGTTTTCGGTCGGTGATATAGCGTTGTGACAGGCGTACAGCCGCGATGATGGCGCTATCGGTAATGCTCACACCGTGGTGCACTTCATAGCGCTCTTTTAGCCCTCTGAGAATCGCAACACTGTCATCTTCGGTGGGTTCCTCAACCAAGACCTTTTGGAATCGGCGTTCGAGCGCACCGTCTTTTTCGATAAACTGGCGGTATTCATTAAGCGTCGTCGCACCCACACAGTGCAATTCGCCTCGGGCCAATGCTGGCTTGAGCATGTTGCCTGCATCCATAGCACCCTCTGCCTTACCCGCGCCAACCATGGTATGCAGTTCATCGATAAACAAAATGATCTGACCTTCTTGCTTTGCCAGCGCCGCCAGCAAACCCTTTAACCGTTCTTCAAATTCACCGCGGTATTTGGCACCTGCAATAAGGGCACCCATGTCCAGTGACAACACCCGTTTGTCCTTTAACCCTTCCGGTACCTCACCATTAACAATGCGCTGGGCCAAACCTTCAACAATGGCGGTCTTTCCCACACCGGGTTCGCCGATCAACACCGGGTTGTTTTTGCGACGGCGCTGCAATACCTGAATGGTGCGGCGGATTTCATCATCACGGCCAATCACGGGGTCTAACTTGCCTTCAAGTGCCCGTGCGGTGAGATCAATACAGTATTGTTCTAGGGCGCGCCGACTGTCTTCACTGTCTTGCTGACCGACAGTATCGCCGCCACGCGCCTCTGAGATGGCTGCCTGCAGGGCTTTTTCGGTAGCACCGACCTCTCGCAACAGCTTTCCAACCGCTGACTTGTCTAGCAGCATGGCCATCAACACCATTTCGCTGGACACAAACTGGTCACCCTGCTTTTGGGCCAGCTTGTCAGACATGTTCAAGATACGACCCAAATCAGCTGACAGGGAAATCTCTCCATCGGGCTGTCCCACAACGGCAAGTTGGTTTAGGTGTTGGTCCAGACCCTGAGACAGCGTATCCAAGTTAACGGACAGTTTGCGCAATAGCGGACCCACACTGCTTGCTTGCTGCTTCAATAGCGCTGCCAAAAGGTGTACACCTTCGATTTGGCTGTGGTCTTTTCCCACCGCCAAAGACTGGGCGTCAGCAATCGCTGCCTGTAATTTACTGGTCATTCGGTCCATTCGCATCGCGCATCTCCACAAACATATCAGCGGTCTATTCTGGTAACAGACCACCTTTAAAAAAGGATTATCTTGTAACCTAAAATGGGGCTGAACTGGCAAAATGCAAGATGTGTATAACAAAGGAAATGGCAGAGAACTGCAGAGAAGGGCAGTGAAGGGCAGAGAACTGCAGTGAAGGGCAGATTCTAGATGCTAGATTCTAGATTCTAAGGACACCGAAATACAGATGGAGCCAGATGGGGATAGTAAGGGCAGTGAAGGGCAGATTCTAGATGCTAGATTCTAAGGACCAGGGCAGAGAAGAGCAAGATTCTAGATTCTAAGGTCAAAACTAAATGCAGTGAAAATCAACTATATCCATGGTTCCCATGCAGAGCATGGGAACGATAAAAACCTTAACTCACTGTCCGGTTATAGTTGACCATTACATAGGTATCTCTAAGCAGGTCTTTGGCGATCCAGTTAAGTGACGCAATTATCTGCTCCTTTTGACAAACCAACAATGACCTAGGGCTACAGACCTAAAAAGCAGATGTGTGATCTTCCTTTACAGCTGTCTGTTTTAATTCCTAGCTTTCAATCCAAATAATATTGGCCATGCGCCCCGTCGTGCCATCACGGCGGTAACTGTAAAAGCGGTCACTGTCAGTATAGGTGCAATCTGTGCCGCCTGTGACACGGGTAACACCGACAGCGTTCAAGGCAATGCGTGCAAGCTGATAGATATCTGCCCACCACTTTCCTGGCTGCACGCCGGGCAAAAAGGCTTCTGCACAGTCTGGATTCTGTTGCACAAAGGCATCTCTTACATCGTCACCGACTTCAAAGGCTGTTGGTCCAATGGCTGGACCCAAATACGCCATCAATTGATCGCGCTTACCCGGATAGGCTGCCACGGTGTTGCCGAGTATGCCATTGGCAAGTCCCCGCCAACCTGCATGGGCTACCGCAACCCAGCTGCCTGCGTCATTACAAAAAAATACCGGCAGACAGTCAGCTGTCATGACCGCTGCCGCAAAGTCGGGGTTGTCGGTCCAGGCTGCGTCAGCTTCCTGACCCAGATGCGCTGCGTCTGCGCGCACAATGCGGTTGGTATGGGTTTGAGACAGCCAACAGATCGGACGACCCACATCCGCCAGCAAGGCAGCACGGTTCTGATCCACGGTTTCGCGGTCATCTCCCACATGGTGGGCAATGTTAAAATCTAAAAAGGCGCCAGAGGAAACACCGCCCGTGCGCAGGGTATAACCCGCGCGGACGTTTGATGGTGCAGGCCAATCGATCTGCACCCATGTGGATTTATACGGGGTCATTGACGCGCACATCGTCTGCCAACACGGCCAGCAGCGCGACAAAATCATCAGGCAAAGGCACTTCCCAATGCATAACAGCCCCTGTGGCAGGATGAATCAGGGTTAAGGCCTGTGCATGCAAGGCCTGTCTTGGAAAGGCACGAATCGCGTCCTGCAATTCTTCTGTTACCTTGCCTGGCACACGTTGCCGACCACCATAGACAACATCACCCACCAAGGGGTAACGGAGGTGCGACATGTGTACGCGAATTTGGTGTGTGCGACCCGTTTCCAATTTCACCCTTATGTGGGTGTTTTGGCGAAAGCGCGTTATCACCTTATAGTGGGTGACAGCCGTTTTGCCCATCGGATGAACAGCCATTTTTAGGCGGTTCATATTATGACGCGCCATGGGCTCGTCTACTGTGCCACCGCCCGTTAAGACGCCATGGCAAATCGCTTCATACTCGCGTCCTACGGTGCGTCGCTGTAGCTGATCGACCAGACTGGCGTGGGCAATGAGGTTACGTGCCACCACCATCAAGCCGGTGGTGTCCTTGTCCAAGCGATGCACAATGCCGCCGCGTGGTACGTTGATGACATCAGGATAGTGAAACAACAGCGCATTGATCAGGGTGCCATCTGGGTTACCCGCGCCGGGATGAACCACCAAGCCTGCTTGCTTGTTGATCACAATGATATCGTCGTCAACATAGACAACATCGATCGGAATGTCCTGCGCGATCCAATCACCTTCGGCTTCAACGGGCGCATCCAATGCCAACCATTCGCCACCGATTAATTTGGTTCTGGTCTTTTGCACCTTACCGTCAACAAGCAACAACCCGTCTTTAATCCATGTCTGCAACCGTGATCGCGAATACTGCGAAAAAAGTTCGGCTGCAACCTGGTCGAGACGGTTCTTTCCCATGGCTTCAGGAACTTGAATTTTTAATACAATACGATCTGACATCCAGAGCTCTGCTGTGGTTAAATAGGCCACCATTGTATGCCAACTGGACGAAAAGACCGAATGAAGTTGCGGAATAGTTATGTATTAGCGGCCACATTGAGCGCCATATTGTTGTTACAGGGTTGTGCGAACAGTCAGTTGATGGGCGGTAACGAATCTGAGTTGTATCAGGCGTCACAAGACTCTCTGGCCAAATCGTCCTACAGCCTTGCCATATCGAACCTCGAGCAGTTGGAACAGCGCTTTCCTTTTAGCCGCTTTTCCGATCAGGCGCAGTTCGACCTGCTCTATGCCAAATTTCAAAACAAAAATTATGATGAGGTCGTGGTGTTGGCTGATCGCTTGATCCGTTTGCAGCCTGATCATCCAGAGATTGGTTATGCCTGGTATCTAAAAGCCATGGGGCGTTACGAGCTGTCGCGCAGCAACCGGTCGGTTTTTAGTGGTTGGGACATCACCACCCGAGACACCAGCCA
>CAWUUZ010000243.1:0-8375 GCA_963925745.1 uncultured Pseudomonadales bacterium | reverse complement strand
CCTCTTGATACCAGGTCGATGTTCCATTGCAATACCATCGGCACCAATCCTAGGATCGTGGTAATGGTTGTTAAGAATATCGGACGTAGACGTTGCGAACAGGTGAGCAATGCCGCTTCAAAGGCAGGAACATTTTGCTTTCGAATCACGTTAAAGGTGTCGATAAGTACAATGTTGTTGTTGACCACAATACCGGCCAGGGCAATCAGACCCACACCGCTCATCACGATGCCAAATTGGTCCCCAGTCATCAGAATGCCCAACAGAACACCTGCGCTCGAAAACACAATGGCTGACAGAATTAATGCGGTCTGATACAGACTGTTAAACTGGGTTACCAAGACGATAATCATCAAGAAGATGGCCACCATAAAGGCTTTGCCCAAGAAGGCACCTGTTTCAGCCTGTTCCTGTTGGTCACCCACAAAGGACACCCCAACATTGGATGGAATGTCACCCTGGCTATAGGCCACCTTGAGTTGCTCGGTCAGGTCTGCAATCACCTTATCCACTTTAAAGCCTTCTTTAACGTTGGCGTCGATGCTAAAGCTGAGTTTGCCATCAATCCGGTAGATTTCACCCTGTTTGTCACGCGCGTTTCGACTGACAAAGTTTGATATAGGAACCTGCTGGCCACGAATGGTCAGTGTCAGGTCGTCAATCTGGTCTAAATCTCGGCCGTTATAGGGATAACGCAATCGAATATCGAGCTCGTCGTTTGTGTCACTTGGGCGGTAAGTGCCGACTTTTAGGCCGTTGGTAATCATGCGTATCGAAGAGCCTACCGAGGCGATATCAGCGCCAAAGCGTGATGCAGCCTCTCGGTCGACATCAATTTGCCACTCAATGCCATCCAAGGGTAGGTTGTCTGACACGTCGATGAGTGCGGGATTCTCCGCCAGATTTTTACTTATCTTCGCAACGGTGTCGCTTAATACCGCGAGGTCATTGGAAACAAACTGTAGCTGTATGTCGATGCCGGAAGTCGGACCCATTGCGGCTTCTGATTTTTCAATATAGATCCCCGGAATGTCTTCGGTCTTGGAGACGATGTCTTCAAGAATGACACCACTCTTGCGACGGGACTGCCAATCAACCAGTTCAACCTGAATCACACCAATGGCATCGGCAGCGTAATCCTGCAGGGGCGCAGCCGATGTTTTGGTAAATACCGTACGTACTTCGGGTAACCCGAGAATGCGTTCTTCAACGGTTTTGATGATGGTGTCTTTTTCGGTAAGCGATAGGTTACCGCGTGCACGCACCACAATACTGCCAAAATCGGCACCCATGTCGGGGAAGAAAACAACGCCACGATCGGCTGCGATAAAGAGGCCAAACACGGAACCCGCAAAGCAAAGTACCAACATAATGGTGGTAATAGGGTAGGTTAGGGCCATTTTAAGCACACGGATGTACTGTCGTGTCGCGCCAGTCAGTTTGGACAGGTCTCCATGCGCAGTACCCGTTAGTGAGGCCTTTTCTTTGGCGTTTAGCGGCGATGGCTTACCGATATAGAAACCAAAGGTTGGCACAACGACAAGGGAAATGACCAGAGAGGAGCCCAGGGTTGCGATGACAGTAATGGGCAGGAATTTCATAAATTCGCCCATGATGCCAGGCCAAAACAGCAGCGGCATAAACACCACAAGTGTTGTGATGGTTGACGAAATGATGGGCCACGCCATGCGTATGGCGGCTTCGCGGTAGGCTGATTTTCGGTCAGCACCTTCATTCATGCGCCGGTCTGCATACTCTGTGACAACAATGGCGCCGTCAACCAGCATGCCCACGGTCAAGATCAGTGCAAACAACACCACCATGTTGAGGGTGTAGCCCATGGAACTTAGGATCAGAATGCCGGCTAAGAAGGACGACGGAATGGCCAATCCCACTAGAAAGGCTGAGTTTGGACCGAGTGCCCAAATAATGACAATAAATACCAGCAGGGTAGCAAACAGTACGTTGTTAAACAGATCGCTTAGCTGGGTTTTGACCGATACAGACTGGTCTTGAAAATAGCTGACCTGAATGCCCTCAGGCCATAGGGGTGATACCTCAGAAACCACAGCTCTCACTGAATCGACGGTCTCAATAATATTTTGTCCGACGCGTTTTTTGATTTCAATGGTAACGGCTGGACTGCCCTGTACCCGTGAAATACGGTCTCTGTCCATGTAGGCGCGTTGCCCATAGGCCACGTCTCTAAATCTCACAACGGTATCGCCATCAACCTTTACCGGCATGTCGAGGATGTCTTCCTCAGACTCTAACAGACCCGGTACCTTGACCGTAAAACGGCCGGCGCCCGTATCCAGGTTGCCTGCTGTGACCAGCTGGTTGTTGCGTGATACCAAATTGATCAGTTCGCTTTGCGACAGGTTGTAGGAGGCCATTAACTGAGGATCAACCACGATTTCCGCGATTTCTTGGCGGGTACCGCTAATGGTTGCCTCTAATACGCCGGGAAGCGATTCGAGTCGGTCCTGAAGGTCTTCAGCCACAGCCTTTAAAATGCGCTCATCGATTTCACCAGACAGAGCAATGCCTAGGATTGGAAATAAGGCGACGTTTATTTCGTTAACCTTGGGATCCTTAGCATCCTTGGGTAATTGCCCCTTGGCACGGTCGACCGCAGACTGTGCATCGGCCAGTGCGGTGTCGATATCCACCTTGGTGTCAAATTTGAGCATCAGTGAGGCATGACCTTCACTGGCAGTAGAGGTGAGTTCATCGAGACCCTCAATACCCTTAAGCTCTTTTTCTAATGGGCTCACCAACATGGAGTCAGCGTCTTCTGGCGAGATGCCTTCTAACGAGACCGACACATAGGCCATGGGAATCGTGACGTCTGGAAACGATTCCTTGGGAATGGAGGTTAATGAAAATATACCCGCAACGGTCAGGAGTAAAAACAGCAACAAGACCGTGCGTGAACGTGATAAAAGGGCCGTGATAAGCGCATTCATGGTCGGAGCCTTATTGTGTGTTTGCTTTAGCGGTGCTTGGAACTGCAACTGCTTGCTGGCCGCTGACGACAAACCCCTGTCCGACAGTGATGATCTGGACGCGCTCAGGTAGACCTGATACCCAAACACCCTTTGGCGTAGATTCTATGATGTCGATATTGTGAAACGCGACAATGCCATTGCTTTCTAAGGTCTTGATGCCCAATTTTCCATCGTCATCCAAAATCAGCAAGGCTGGCGATATAAAGTGCGCTGGTGTGGTTGGCATGGGAATACGAATCACGGCAGAACTTCCTGCCATGGGGCGATTGAGCTTTTCTGTGATTTCAAATTCTACCGCAAAGGTACGGGTAGCGGCATTAGCGGCTGTGTCTATATAGGTAGCCTTACCAATCGCCGTTTCGCCCTGAACCAAGTCAATGGCGGCGTCATCGCCAAGATTAACAAAGCCAATGTTGTTTTCAGATACGTCTGCAACCACCTTAAGTGAGGAAAAGTCGACCAATTCGACGATGGGGTCGCCATTGCGTATCACGCTGCCTGCTTCAACAAAGGCGCTGTTTAAAACGGCATTAAAGGGTGCACGAATATCGGTAAATGCGAGTTGGTACGTTAAGCCCACGGTCTGCGCTTTGGCCTGCTCGTAGAGCGCATTGGCAGTCGCCAATTGGGCCGCATTTTGAAAACCCTGGTTGACGAGTTTCTGCGTGGCCAAGAATTCTTGTCGACGCTGTTCTTCAAGCGCCTTAGACGAGGTCAGTCTTGCCGGTAAGTCTGCCGTATCAATCCGCGCGATAAGGTCGCCTTTTTGAACGGTATCGCCCTTTTGGAAAGGCATTGTCAATATTTTACCACTGGTTTCAGATTTGACAGTGATAGAGCGCTTTGCAGCAGTCCTGCCATTCAGGGTAATATAGCGCACCATTGGTTCTGCGAGGTTCCATTCAGTTTGAACCCGAGACAATGTTGCGACCGGTGCCGCGGCACCAACTTCTGGAACAACCTGACCTTTTAAAAAAACACCACTCCAGATCCAAAGGGTCACGGTAAGTGCTAGAATCCATGCAAAGATAACGCCGGCTTTAATTTTCATAGTGCTCTACTGTTAAAGTCAAAATTGGGGTGATGGGCTGTATTATATCAAAAGTTTGAGACCATAGCCGATCCCGATTCCCATTGGTATTTAATTGTACGGATCAGATTAGAATAAAGGTCACAAATATTTCGCATTTTTCACGACATTGACAGTCGGCATGTTGCAGGCTGTTGGCATTAACTTAGGTATCCCATGAGTCAACTCATTTTAGATGGTGTGTCGTTGTCTATCGGCAACAGTGTATTGCTAGACCGTGCCAATTTGGTCGTCGAACCAGGCGAACGGATGTGTTTGGTCGGTCGTAACGGCGCAGGCAAGTCGACATTGCTCAATATTATTACTGGTAAGATGCAGGCTGACACGGGGTCAGTATGGCGATCAGATGCCTTGCGTTTGAGCTTTCTTGAACAGCAGGTACCCCAGGGCATAGACGAGTCTGTGCGGTCTGTCGTGGAGCAGGGGCATGAGATTCTGTATCCCGTGTTGAGTCAATGGCATGCTTTGATAGAAGCGCATAGCGATGACTACGATACCATCGACATGCTTCAGCGGCAGATCGATTCGCTAGACGGATGGCGTTTTGAACAGCACGTTGACCGGGTTATCTCTCAACTGCAGCTAGACGGCACCCAGTCGTTTAAGAACCTGTCAGGCGGTTGGCGTCGTCGGGTACTGCTTGCCCGTGCGCTGGTTAAGAAACCCGATATTTTACTGTTGGACGAACCGACCAACCACTTGGATTTAGAAGCCATTGTTTGGCTTGAACAGTTTGTTCGAGATTATGAAGGTTCGGTTATCTTCATTTCTCACGACAGGTCCTTTATCGACAGCGTCGCTACCCGCATTGTGGAGTTAGACCGCGGTAAGATCAGAAGCTTTCAAGGCAATTACCAATACTATTTGGATCAAAAAGAATTGTTGTTGGAACAGGAGGCTGCTCAGAATCGGTTGTTTGATACGCGATTGGCGCAGGAAGAGGTATGGATAAGACAGGGTATCAAAGCCCGACGAACCCGCAACGAAGGTCGGGTACGCGCTTTGGAAGCCATGCGGTTGCAACGCAGTCAGCGTCGTGTCCGTCAAGGTTCAGCCGGCTTTAAGATCAGTCAGGCTGAAAAGTCGGGCAAATCTGTTTTGGAAATCAATGGTCTCACCTACGGTTATCCAGACGCACCGGCTTTGGTCGATGACTTTAGCTGTTTGGTTGAGCGCGGAGACAAAATCGCTTTGATTGGCCCTAACGGTGTGGGTAAAACCACCCTTATCCGGCTTATTTTGGGTGATTTGGCACCTGACAAGGGTGAGATTGTCCAGGGTACACGCTTGAACGTGACCTATTTTGATCAGACCCAAGAGTCACTTGATCCTGAGCTGAGTATTCTCGATACGGTTGCTGAGGGTAACGACCAGATTCAGATTGGTGATCGTAGCCTACATATCTATAGTTACTTGCAAGAATTCCTATTTACACCGGAACAGGCAAGGTCACCTATTAAGTCTTTGTCAGGCGGTGAGCGCAACCGCGTGATGTTGGCGCGGCTCTTTACCAAGTCCTTTAACTTCTTGGTCATGGACGAACCAACCAACGATCTCGACATGGAAACCCTGGACTTGCTGGAAGAACAACTCAGCAACTATGAAGGTACCCTGCTGTTGGTCAGTCACGACCGCCACTTTATCGACGATGTGGTAACCCAGTCATGGGTTTTTGAGGGGAATGGTAAAGTTACCGAGTGGGTAGGGGGCTATACTGATTGGCAGCAACAAAAACAATCTCAAACAGTGACACAATCGAGGCCAAAGTCGCCAGCACTGGTAGAGACTAAGGTTGATAAGACGCATACAAAAGCGAAAGCAGCACCTGCAAAGGGAAAAAAGTTGAGCTATAACGATCAACGTGAATATGACCGTTTGCCAACAGAGATTGAATCCTTGGAAGCTGAGATTGCAGCGGTAGAAACGCGTATCGCGGCAGCTGATTTTTATGAGCAAGGCAGTGATGTAACGGTCCAGGTGCTAGCCCAGTTAGCCCAGTTACAGGCGCAACTGGATGTCAAGGTAGAGCGTTGGATTGAAATGGAATCACTGATGTAGGCGTGAATCCCTGCCTCCCAGCGGGCAGGGATAATTTATAGGAATGAAAGGTTTATGTTAATTGAATACCGATTTGAGTTTCAGGGTGGTCAGGATGCCCTAGCCTATACCATAGACACTGAAAACCCTGAAAATGGTACCACAAGAAGTCGCAAGCCAGCAGACTGGACATTGCTCAGTAACTGTCAGTGCAGCAATTGCCCCCTGGCCAAATCCAGCGATGAGCGCTGCCCTGCGGCCATCGATATGCAACAGGTTGTAGCGGATTTTGGCGAGCGACCTGGGTTGTCTCAGGTGGATGTTCATGTCAAAACCCCAGATCGCAATTACCACAAGAAAACCGGTGTTGAAGAGGGTTTGCGGTCGTTGATGGGTTTGATTATGGCCAATAGCAAGTGCCCCATATTGACCGAGCTAAAGCCGATGGCCTATACCCATCTGCCATTTTCATCACAGGCTGAATTTATTTTAAGATCGGTAGGCAGCTATCTGGTTAAGCAACACTATTTGAGTCAGAACACCAAAAATCCTGATTGGGAGCTCAAGGGTTTGATTGCCCTCAACCAGGAGCTGCGGTTGGTGAACCAGGCCATGTGGCAGCGCATTCATGGCGCATGCAAAATGGATTCAAACCTCAAGGCGTTGTTGAGCTTTTTTACCATGTCCTCATCGGTTTCCTACACACTCGAAGCCCAGCTTTCCAAAATCAAGCACGCCTTCCTGTCTCCTTCACAGCTTAATGAGTTGGATGACTTTAGATGATTGCTTGGGCTGTCGTGATTCTGTCTGTTTTTATGGTCTACGGCACGGTGATGTGGGTCCGACCGAGCGCCAAAGATCGGCGATTGGCAGACCTACGCTTGAAGGCGATGAAGGCTGGCGTAAAGGTGCAGCAAGGCCATATTGATGACCTGTCTGTCGACGGTCGCGTTAATAAGTTAAGTCGGCATGTGTACTTCTACCGGTTGCTTAAAAACCATTCGCGACGTCCGACAGCCACACTTTTGAGAACCACGGGTGAATCCGGTATCTACTTACCCGATGGTTGGACATGGGAACGTGGCTGCAGACTGAGCACAGACCTGACTGCGTTGATTGTGCCGATATTGGCCGATCAGCCAGACACTGTTTTTGCGTTAGAAATGTCACCCGGCTATGTGGGTATCGCGTGGGACGAACGTGACATCGAACAGCTGCCCAAGGTACTTGATGATCTCAAAAGACTTCTGACACTGGATGCTGCGCATTGATGTGGTTTCACCCCTATTGCCCCCGCCTGAGTCTGTAATGCTGTGCTCAGGGATTCTATTTTTTCCTTGAAAGACACAGACTGACAAATTTCATGAAATGCTTGCCTGTTTCGGGCTAAGGCGTTAGCGTTATGCAAAATTCAAACAGCTGTTTGAAAATGAATTGTCTAGGCCACAGTGGTCGTTTTATTTTTCACCCTTACAGGAGGCTCATTGGATGATATTCCAGAGTGAAGCTTTTTCAGTCACCCTAGGTACCGATGGTATTGCGGAACTGAAATTCGATTTTCAAAACGAATCAGTCAACAAGTTTAACAGACGTGCCATTCTTGATCTCAATGAGGCTCTTGCAGCGATACGTGCAGATAAAGAGATCAAAGGCCTCGTAATGAGCAGCGGCAAATCGACCTATATTGTTGGCGCTGACATTACCGAATTTGGTGATCTGTTTGCGGGTTCTGAAGACGCATTGATCGCCAGTATTATGGCAACCAACGAGATTTTTTCAGCACTGGAAGACCTACCGATTCCAACGGTCGCCGCGATCAATGGTATCTGTTTGGGTGGTGGCTTTGAGTATGCTCTGGCTGCGGACTTCCGTGTTCTGTCGACCAAGGCAGTGGTCGGTTTGCCGGAGACCAAATTGGGTCTCTATCCAGGATTTGGTGGCACCGTGCGTTTGTCACGACTGATCGGTGCGGACAATGCGATTGAGTGGATTGCCAGTGGTTCTGAAAAGCGTCCTGATGCCGCATTAAAAGACGGTGCAGTCGATGCCGTGGTTGAGCCAGAAGCGCTTTTGGGCGCGGCTTACGACCTGGTACGTGCCGCAATAGCAGGACAGTTTGATTATCTGGGCCGCAAAGCTGAAAAGAAAGCACCGCTGAACATCAATAGCATTGAAAGCATGATGACATTTGAGACAGCGAAGGGCTTTATCGCAGGCAAAGCAGGTCCTCATTATCC
>CAWUUZ010000242.1:0-7002 GCA_963925745.1 uncultured Pseudomonadales bacterium | reverse complement strand
GATCAGTGAGGCGCGCATTCTACAGAAGTCTGCGTACCTGTCAACTACTTTCTTTAGAATTTTTCTAAGTAATTCAACTACTTAGATATCTAACGCGGGTCTCGAAATCCCCTCCGTAATCGCCCCGCTTCAACAGCAGGGAGGCGCATTCTAAGCATTTACAGCCTGGTGTCAACGCCTCATTTGATGTTTCTTCAATTAAGACTTAAGTCCTAACTGTAAACCTCTCTATACCACTCCATCTGGCTGTGTCTGAACCCCCTGTTCTGGGTGTCCCTGGGCTGTTAAAGCCCCCAATGGGCGGTCTTTTTGGCAGACACAGAATGTTAAAAACAGGAGGGCAAACAGAGAGGACGGGGCGCTAATAATGAAGGGCGTGATAACACCTAACCCCAACCGACATGGCTGGGGTGTCTTAACGGTTAAGCTTTCTTACGTTTCGCTTTGGTCCACAGCTCATAAAATGGTCCCGACAGGGCATAGATATAGGCAGTGGCAACCAACACGGTTGCTGGGTCGATGGCTACCAATGCAAACACAAAGACCACCATGACCATCACCATAAAGGGAACCTTTCTGCGGTGACTGATCAATTTAAAGCTGTAATACCGAATATTGGACACCATTAGCAAACCAGCGCTGGCGACAACCACGGCAAATGGGATGGCCATTTCTTGACCACTGATACCCATTTCTGTCAAAAACCAAATACTGCCCGCAATCACGGCTGCAGCTGCAGGACTTGCCAACCCGGTAAAAAACCGCTTGTCTGCCGTTTCTAGCTGGGTGTTAAAGCGCGCTAAACGGAGGGCCGTTCCCGCCACATAGACAAAGGAACACACCCAACCGACTTTTCCCAGGTCATGTAATGACCAGAGAAATGCAATCAAGGCAGGTGCCAAGCCAAACGCAATCACGTCTGACAATGAATCATACTCAGCGCCAAATGCGCTCTGCGTGCCCGTGAGGCGTGCAACACGACCATCAAGGGTATCTAAAACCATGGCAACAAATATGGCGATCGCACTTTCAATATAGTTGTCATTAATGGCAGCGATAATGGCGTAGAAGCCTGCAAAGAGCGCGCTGGTGGTTAACATATTGGGCAGCAGGTAAATTCCCTTATGAGGATGGTGCTCACTGTCCACGTGGTTTTCCTCTGAAGTAGGGCTGCTGCTATCTTGTGCTTTCATAATTTCAACGTCTTTAATAAGGTAAGAATAATGGTAACCCTTTGCGCCTAGCAGGGCTAGCCCATTCAGTATAGCGCCACTATATCCAAAGGCGAGACCGACTGGGTTACCTCCCAAAATGCACGCACTACCGGGTCAGATAGCTTTCGCTCTAGCACCACAACACCCACATCATAGGGCGGCAACTCGGGTGCATTGCTCAGTCGTGATATGTTTTTTGCCATTGGGCTACCATCGACGACAAGACCCGGCACAACGCCAATGCCGATCCCCAAGCCCACCATACTGACGATAGCCTCGTGTCCGGCAACCTCTGCCTGAACCCTGGGCTTTAGGCCTGCCTTTTTAAACCAGGCATCCACCCGTTTCCGGGATAGGCCTACCTCCGGCAATACCAGCGGGATGGTAGACCAATCGATATTGGGCTGTTGCACCATGGTGCGCACCGGACAGTCAATTTCTGGCGCGATAAAGATCAAGGGGGTTTCGACAACCGATTGGAAAACCAGCTGAGAGGGTAGGTAGTCAGGATGTGGCGCCACAGCCAAATCAACCTCCTGATCCAAAGCCTTATCAATGGCATAGGCAGCATCGCCGGTTTTCAACAAGACCTCGACACCTGGGTATTGCAGTCGAAAAGCGGTCAATATGGTCGACATCACAGCATAGCTGGCGGTTACAGAGCAGTATATCCGAACCCGACCGGTCAGCTCACCCGACTTGGCGCGGACATCTGATTGCAATGTCTGCCAGGCTGCCAGGGTGTCACTCGCAAACACCCGAAATGCCCGTCCCGCCGTTGTTAAGGACACCGACCGGTTGTCTCGCTCAAACAGCGCTGCGCCAATTTCATGCTCTAGCCGAGAGATGCTGCGGCTCAAGGTCGATGGACTGACATGCAGCGCCTCACTGGATCGCCCAAAATGCAGACTATCGGAAAGGTGTAAAAACTGTTTTAGAACCTTTAAGTCAGGCATGACAACCTCGAACTGCGCACTGTTGCGTTATTAGCAACACAATATACAAAATAATTCATTTTAAGCAATACAAAAAAGAGCGTATCGTAGCGCCAACTTCACGAATCTAGGATATCCAGACATGAGCAACTATTTCAATTCCCTCAATTTACGCGAGCAACTGTCCCAACTAGGCGTTTGTCGCTTTATGGACAAATCTGAGTTTACTCAGGAAGCCGATTTCTTAAAGGGCAAGAACATCGTCATTGTTGGCTGTGGCGCCCAGGGCCTAAACCAAGGTCTTAATATGCGCGACTCTGGTCTCACCATCGCCTATGCGCTGCGTGCAGAAGCCATCGCTGAAAAACGTCAGAGCTACCGCAACACCGTCGACAACAAGTTTGAAGTTGGCACCTATGAAGACCTCATACCAAAGGCAGATTTGGTTATCAACCTGACGCCTGACAAGCAGCACAGTGCTGTGATCGCAGCGGTTATGCCCCTTATGAAGAAAGGCGCGACCCTAGGCTACTCACATGGCTTCAATATTGTTGAAGTGGGCGAGACGATTCGACCTGATATCACCGTGGTGATGGTTGCACCTAAGTGCCCAGGCACCGAAGTGCGTGAAGAATACAAGCGTGGCTTTGGCGTACCGACTTTAATAGCAGTGCACCCTGAAAACGATCCGACTGGAAGCGGTCATGAGATTGCCAAGGCATGGGCAGCTGCCACCGGTGGTCACCGCGCAGGTGTTCTGGAGAGTTCATTTGTTGCTGAGGTGAAGTCTGACCTGATGGGTGAGCAAACCATTCTGTGCGGTATGCTCCAAGCAGGCTCACTTCTGAGCTACGACCACATGGTCGCTGGTGGCATCGCGCCGGCCTATGCTGGCAAACTGGTTCAGTTCGGTTGGGAAGCCATCACCGAAGCGCTCAAGATTGGCGGCATCACCCACATGATGAACCGACTTTCAAACCCTGCAAAATTGGTTGCCTATGACCTCAGCGAAAACCTGAAAGATTTGATGCAGTCCCTTTTCGAGAAGCACCAGGACGACATTATCAGTGGTGCCTTTTCTGAGGGCATGATGGCTGACTGGGACAATGACGACAAAAAGCTGCTTCAGTGGCGCAAAGAGACCGGTGAAAGTGCGTTTGAAAACTACCCAGATAGCGACATCACCATTGACGAGCAAACCTATTTTGATCATGGCATCCTGATGGTCGCGATGGTTAAAGCAGGTGTTGAGCTGGCATTTGAAACCATGGTGTCAGCGGGTATTGTTGAAGAAAGTGCCTACTATGAATCACTACATGAGCTTCCGTTGATCGCAAACACTGTTTCTAGGAAGCGTCTGTACGAAATGAACGTGGTCATCTCTGACACCGCTGAATACGGTAACTACCTGTTTGCCAATGCGGCAGTACCGCTACTGAAAGACTTTGTCGCGGAACTACCCCTGGCTGTGATTGGTAAGGGCCTAAACACCACATCAAACCATGTCGATAATAGGGATCTGGTTGAAGTGAATGAAGCGATTCAGAACCATCCGGTTGAATGGATTGGGCAAGAGTTGCGTGGCTATATGACAGACATGAAGAGTATCATTTCTTAAAACGGTTACAGCAAACGGGCAATGGCGCAATGCTATTGCCCGTATTACCTATCCCTACATACCCTTTGCAAACAAAAACTGTCTCGCGGCCTTGATCGCAATAATGACCAGCGGTGCGCCATGCATTGCAAAATCAAAGATATCAATTGGTTTTTTCAAATTCCCGTCTAACAACATTCGAACTTTTTCTACCAGGTGCGGCTCTGGCTGAAAAGGTGCTAGCGCCAACATGCCACCCACCAACAACAAATAGGGCCAAGGTAATGCGTCAAGCCATGCCATGTGTTTCTCCAAAAGTCTTTACATAAGGGTTTTCTAATATATACTAATTGCTCCATATTGCAACGTACATAGAATCCAGATTGATCATTTGACCTATTCACACTGTAATTGATGAACGACACTGCAATGCACTAGGCCTGAGACAATACTGGGTGACCTTCTGCCCCTTTATCCTGGATACCAGAATGAGAATTACAACCAAAGACATCAAAGACTATCCTTTTTACATTCGACCCTTCTTTTGGAAGCAAAAACGCAAGTACGGCCAAGTACTGATCCCTGGCATGCTGTGGGGCCGACGACCGGGCCTGTTTATGGCAGTCGCACTGCTTTATGGCGCCCTTGATCGCAAAAGCTCTCCCATCGAACCCGTGTTGCGCTCTCTGGTCACTGTCCGGGTATCACAGATAAACTGGTGCAAATTCTGCGTCGACCTCAATTCCAATACCCTATTAACACGCAGTGGCGAACTCGAAAAAGTCACCGAATTGGCAGAATGGAAAACGTCGGTTCGGTTTTCAGACCGTGAGCGGCCTGCATTGGAGTACACCGAGGCCATGACTGACAGCAATCTGGCAGTGACAGATGACCTGGTCGTGCGCCTAAAAACCCAGTTCAGCCAAGACGCTATCGTTGAGCTCACTGGTTTGATTGCCTTTCAAAACCTGTCGTCAAAATTTAATTCCGCACTGGACGTGCCGGCACAGGGTTTTTGTCAGGTACCAACCACCGCCAAGCCATAGACTGACGCTAAAGTCTCATAGTCCAAGCCAATTCTAGTCGATACAGTAAATGCCCTTCTGTATCGACTTTATGTGCGTTCTTTTCAGCCGTATTTTTCAAGGGCCTGTCTACCAAAGTAGTAGCGTAATTCTCCATATCCAGTGTTAATTTGTAAGTGCCTAAAGCTGCATATGCAGCGCTCATAAAAATAATAGGAGGCACCTATGAGCACAGATAAGCATCCGGACGCTAAAGCAGCGTATTGGAGTGAAAACATCCGTCTGATTTTGACCTTGCTGGTGATATGGTTCGTCGTATCATTTGGTTTTGGCATTCTTCTGGTCGATGTACTAAATCAATTCCACTTGTTTGGCTATAAATTGGGATTCTGGTTTGCACAGCAAGGTTCTATTTATATCTTTGTCGTGCTGATCTTTTATTACACCAGAAAAATGGCTGCTCTAGACCGTAAATACGGCGTAGAAGAAGAATAAATACAGAGGACTATAACCATGGATCTACAAACACTAACCTATATTGTTGTGGGGTCTACCTTCGCACTTTATATTGGTATTGCAATTTGGGCTCGTGCTGGAACAACCAGTGAGTTCTATGTGGCTGGAGGTGGTATCCACCCCATTGCTAACGGCATGGCAACAGCGGCCGACTGGATGTCAGCAGCATCTTTCATCTCAATGGCTGGCTTGATTGCCTTCTTTGGCTATGGCGGCACAGTATTCCTTATGGGCTGGACAGGTGGTTATGTATTGCTTGCAATGCTACTCGCACCTTACCTGCGTAAATATGGAAAATTCACTGTTCCTGAGTTTATTGGAGACCGATTCTATTCAAAGACTGCGCGCGTTGTGGCGGTTATTTGTTTGATTTTGGCTTCAGTAACTTACGTAATTGGCCAAATGAAAGGCGTTGGCGTTGCATTCTCTCGTTTCCTTGAAACGGATTATGACACCGGCCTCTACGTCGGCATGAGTATCGTATTTATCTATGCGGTATTGGGTGGCATGAAAGGCATTACCTATACGCAGATAGCACAGTATGTGGTATTGATTTTTGCCTACACCATTCCCGCGATCTTTATTTCATTGAACCTAACTGGCAACCCAATCCCGCAGCTGGGACTTGGTAGCACGTTGATTGGAACGGACACCTATCTATTAGACCGTCTTGACCAAATCGTTCAAGAAATTGGATTCAGTGAATACACCACACTTTTCCGCGGCAGCATGACCAACACCTTCTTCTATACTTTGTCGTTGATGATTGGTACAGCTGGTCTGCCTCACGTTATTATTCGATTCTTCACAGTTCCTAAAGTATCAGATGCACGTAAAACTGCTGGCTGGGCTTTGGTCTTTATCGCAATTCTCTATACTACAGCGCCTGCTGTTGCTGCGATGGCTCGTTATAACCTCATGTTGACTCTAGAACCTTCTAAGGGCGAATACATGGATTATGCCGAACGTCCAGAGTGGTTCAAGAATTGGGAAAAAACAGGCTTGCTCGCTGTTGATGACAAGAACGGTGATGGCAAAATTCGTTATAGCGCAGACCCTGCGACAAACGAATTGGTCAAAATTGACAACGACATCATGGTACTGGCCAACCCAGAAATTGCGAAGCTACCTAACTGGGTAATCGCATTGGTTGCTGCCGGTGGACTTGCGGCTGCACTATCAACCGCTGCTGGTTTGTTGTTGGCAATTGCCTCGTCAATCTCACACGATCTGTTAAAGGGTGTCTTTAGACCAGACATCAATGAGAAGCAGGAACTGCTTGCAAGCCGGATTTCAATGGCACTAGCAATTGGTGTGGCAGGCTACTTGGGATTACACCCTCCAGGGTTTGCCGCTGGTACCGTTGCAATCGCCTTCGGTCTTGCTGCATCCTCCATCTTCCCTGCACTTATGATGGGTATCTTCTTTAAGAAAATTTCTAAAGAAGGCGCTATCTGGGGCATGGTTGCTGGTATCAGTGTCACAATGCTGTATGTGTTCCAACACAAGGGCATCATGTTTATCCCTGGAACCTCGTTCCTAGGTGACATGGGTGACAGCTGGTTCTTCGGCATTGAGCCTAATGCCTTTGGCGCGATCGGTGCGATGGTTAACTTTGCCGTTGCTTTTGCAGTGTCTAAAGTGACACCAGAACCACCAGAGCGTATTCAACACCTGGTTGAGGATATCCGTATCCCATTCGGTGCTGGTGAAGT
>CAWUUZ010000241.1:0-10670 GCA_963925745.1 uncultured Pseudomonadales bacterium | reverse complement strand
CTGTTAGACATCAGATATTTTTTTTGACAGAACAATGGGTTGTACTTCAACACGCTTTCGAGACCTGGCCTTGATATTTAATAGCTCCACGGTAATCGAAAAAGCCATTGCAAAATAGATGTAACCCTTAGGCACATGCACATCAAAACCTTCAGCCATCAGTGTGAATCCGATAAGCATGAGGAACGTCAACGCTAACATCTTTATGGTTGGATTTTGATCGACAAAATTTCCTATCGATTCTGCCGCAAATAACATAACAGCGACAGAGAGCACGACAGCGATCACCATGATACTGAGGTGATCCACCAAGCCCACCGCTGTTATGACCGAATCAAGAGAAAAAACCACGTCTAAAATGGTTATTTGCACGAGTATCGACAGGAAACTAGACACCTTACTTGGGCTGCCAGAGTCGACCGTAATTTCCAAACTGCCGTGTATTTCATGGGTTGATTTTGCAAGAAGAAAGAGTCCGCCCACAATCAGAATGATATCCCTTCCTGATAGGTCGTTGCCAAAGGCAGAAAAGAGTGGCTGTACCAACTCCATTACCCAGACAAGACTAAATAACAGCAATAGCCGACTGATCATCGCCATAGCGAGCCCTATTTTTCTCGCCCTATTGCGCTGTCTTTCTGGCAATCGGCCAACAAGAATAGAAATAAAAATGATGTTGTCTATACCAAGAACAATTTCCAAAGCGAGTAACGTAGCCAAGGCTACCCATGTCTCTGGACTTAAAAATAATTCAAACATGATTTATCTGTCCTATCAGTGTCTATAACCCATCGTCTATCAGTGTCTATAACCCATCATATAGGCCTAGGCAGCGCTACGTCGTCGGTAGAGTGCCTCGGCAGATAATAACGCCAATGCAGCCCAAATGCTCACAAAGGTGATCATCTTGTCGGTTGTGAGTGGTTCGTCATAGATGCCCAAAGCGCACAGAAACATGATGCTGGGCGCGATGTATTGAAAAAATCCCATGGTGCTGTATTTCAGCCGCTGGGCTGCAGCAGCAAATAAAATCAGCGGTATGCTGGTTACGGGTCCAACCAATAATAGCCATCCAATTTGTTGCAGGCTGTAATGGAAGCTGACTGCACCCGTTTGGTATAGGTATAGCCCATAACCCAGTGTGGGTATCAGCAGTATAAAGGTCTCTACCAGCAGGCCCGTCTGGCCGTCAACAGGCACCTGTTTTCGGATAAGACCATAGATACCAAAGGTGGTTGCCAAGGTTAGGGCAATCACAGGCACGCTTCCGAAGACAATGATTTGAGCGAAGACGCCGATAAAGGCCAGGGTCAGCGCTGCAATTTGCAAACGTCTGAGCCGCTCTCCTAAAAACAACATGCCCAGCCCAATGTTGACAAAGGGATTGATAAAATAACCAAGGCTGGCATCTAACATGTGGTTGTTTTGGATGGCCCAGATAAAAATAACCCAATTACAGGCAATCAACATGCTGCTGATCAGCAGCCATCCCATATAGCGTTTGTTACGGATGACCACCTTAACCTTTGGTATACCGCGCCAGAGCAAAATCAATATCCCGGTAAACAGGAGGGACCAGACAATGCGATGTACCAAAATTTCGGCCGGTTGGGCAAACAACAGTTGCTTAAAATAGATCGCCAAAAAGCCCCAAAGACCATAGGCCCCTAAGGCAAAGGCGATGCCATCACGTTGCTGATGTTCAGGCATCTTAATTCCAGTTTAAAATGACTTTGCCAGACTGGCCAGAGATCATGGCTTGGAAGCCCTGCTCAAAATCATCAATGTTGAACTGGTGGGTGATCATGGGTGACAAATCGAGTCCAGACTGGATCAGGCTGGACATCTTGTACCAGGTTTCAAACATTTCGCGACCGTAGATGCCTTTGATATCCAGACCCTTAAAAATGATCTGGTTCCAATCAATGGTCATGTCGCTAGGTGGGATGCCCAGGAGCGCAATTTTTCCACCGTGGTTCATGGTTTTTAACATGCTTTGAAAGGCAGAGGGGACACCTGACATTTCCAAACCGACATCAAAACCCTCGGTCATGTTGAGCTGAGCCATGACACTGGATAGGTCGGTCTTTGATACGTTTACGGCACAGGTGGCACCCATCTTGGTTGCCAAGGACAGACGGTAATCATTAACGTCAGTAATCACAATGTGACGTGCACCCGCATGGTGGGCAACGGCCGCTGCCATACAGCCAATCGGACCTGCACCCGTGATCAGTACGTCTTCACCAACCAAATTGAATGACAGGGCGGTATGTACGGCGTTTCCAAAGGGATCAAATATGGCGGCCCAGTCAGAAGAAATCTCTGACTGAATTTTAAAGGCGTTTAGGGCAGGCAATATCATAAATTCTGCAAAGGCACCTTGGCGGTTGACACCAATACCCTGGGTATTTCTACACAGGTGGCGGCGGCCAGCACGACAATTACGACAGAAACCACAGGTGATATGACCCTCACCGCTGACGCGGTCACCGATCTTGAATCCTGATACTTCCTGACCCATGGCGACAATTTCGCCCACAAATTCGTGACCGGTAATCAAACCCAGTGGCACGTTCTTTTGAGACCAAGCATCCCATTTATAGATGTGCACATCGGTGCCGCAGATGGCGGTTTTATGCATCTTGATCAAAACGTCGTTGTGACCCGGTTCAGGTATCGGCGCATCGATCATCCAGATGCCGGTCTCTGCCTTGGTTTTTGCTAGTGCTTTCATGTGACATAACTCATTTAATTAGGTGTAATTCGGTGCCAATCTTTATGAATGCTGCAATGGCGACATCCAACTGTGCGCGGGTATGTCCAGCGCTCATCTGTGTTCTTATCCTAGCCGATCCGCGAGGCACAACGGGGAAACTAAAGGCCACCACATAGATGCCTTCTTGTAACAAACGGTTTGCTATTTCGGCGGCTAAGGCAGCGTCTCCAATCATGACCGGTACAATGGGATGTCCATCGCCAGCCAGTGTAAAGCCGGCTTCTGTCATGCGGGCTCTAAAATAACGGGCATTTTCATGGAGCTTTTCGCGCAGTGCGCTAGATTCTTTGAGCAACGTCAGGGTTGCCATGGTCGCTTCAACAATAGACGGTGCAAGGGAATTGGAAAACAAATAGGGACGTGATCTTTGGCGCAACAGATCAACGATGGGCTGTCTTGCCGCGGTGTAGCCACCTGAGGCGCCACCCAATGCCTTGCCAAGTGTACCCGTGAGGATATCGACGCGACCCATAACAGCGTTCATTTCATGGGTGCCACGACCGTTGGCACCCATAAAGCCAACCGCATGGCTGTCGTCTACCATCACCAAGGCATCATATTTGTCCGCGAGATCGCAGACGCTTTTTAGGTCGGCGATCACACCGTCCATGCTAAAGACACCATCGGTCACGATGAGTCGTGTTCGGGCATCCTTCGCCGCGATTAACTGTGTCTCTAGGTCAGCCATATCATTGTTGGCATAGCGGTAACGCTGCGCCTTGCTCAAACGAACACCATCGATAATGCTGGCATGGTTCAGGGCATCACTGATGATGGCGTCTTGCGCATCTAGGATGGTTTCAAAAAGGCCACCGTTGGCGTCAAAACATGAGGAATACAGAATGCAATCATCGGTGCCTAAGAAGGCGCTAAGCTGCTTTTCTAAATCCTTGTGAATGGTTTGGGTGCCGCAGATAAATCGCACAGAGGCAACGCCAAATCCATGGGTGTCCAAACTGTTTTTGGCGGCAGCAATCAAGGTGGGGTGATTTGCCAATGCCAAGTAATTGTTGGCACAAAAATTCACGACTTTTTGCCCGCTCTCAAGGGAGACAACAGGAGACTGTGCAGATGCGAGTGTCCGTTCTGCTTTGAACAGTCCATCACTTTTGATCTGCGCTAGCTGCGTTTCAAGTCGTGTAAAAAAGGCGTGGTCCATTGGTGCTCCCAGTATTCTTTAAATTGAATCAATAACGCTAAGAATGCACAGTGCGCTCCCAAGTAACAAGCGATGCCTTGATATGATTGCAGCTGAATTTGTCCTGAGTGCTTTACGGGCAAATATAAACCACAGCGCGTGCAGTAACGAGGACAATATAAAGACAATGATGTCCTCTGCTCAGGTGTGAAACTTAGGCGAGCGTGGCGTGGTTCACAGGCGTCTTTGTGCTGAAATAGTGACCTTGTTGGTCGCATCTCGGCTTTAACAGGCATTGCGATGGCAGTATCCTGTGGGGCACTGTGAATCTTTTTTATTGCAGTCGGCGATTGGGCGGGCTGCTGTGTTAATCTGATGACACATAGATCTGGTTCAGGAGAAGGGTTTGTATTCCGTAATTTGGCAGCTAATACGCCTCAAACAGAGTTTGATCGCGAAACGTCTTGAAGCTGGCGATGGTGCCCGTGTGCTATCGAGCCACCGTGTGGCCGGCGGCGATGGTTCTCGTGTTCAGGATCTGTTGTTGTCGGTGGCCAGAGACCGCAATATCGATGCGCACCGCCCTGGTTTTTGGCTGCTGTTCATGGCAGGCGTGTTGGGTGTTGTGACCATGGTAGGGCTGATGCAATCAACCCCCGGTCAACCGATCAATTTACTCTACCTCCTGTTGGTTTTTGGGCCACTGCAATGGGTGCTGATGGTGTTTGCGCTCTTGGGTGTCACACGCGATTCTGCGCCCTACATTCAGCCCCTTCTCGCCAAGGGTTTGGGGAAGTTTGACGTTCCCCACCGCTTGTTGGGCTCGTTTTTCTTTCACCTCACCCAAAGCATGTCCTTGGCCTTTATCCTTTCTGGCTGTTTCACCTTTGTGGTGATGTTGGCATTTCGTGATCTGTCCTTTGGTTGGGAAACCACCTTTCAATGGGATTCTGCGACCTTGGCGGCGTTGTTACACGCCTTGGCAACCCCCTGGGCGGGTGTTTGGCCAGAGGCTGTTCCGAGTACTGAATGGGTCAACCAAACGCGGTTTTATCGGTTGGCCTCTCAGACCATAACCCAGGATGTTGCGGGTTATTTTGGTCAATGGTGGCCCTTTGTTGCGGCCTACCTCATCACCTATAGCGTTATCCCCCGCGCGGTGCTGTGGGGTATCGGGCAACTGTTGCTGTCTCGAAAAATGGCGATCTGGGTAGCAACGGATCCTGAGTTGCAGCAGGCACTGGATCAGCTTCACGAACAGGAAAAAAAGTTAACGATTTCGGGTGTGCCAACAGATGCACGCCATGAATTGCAGGTATCAGCTCAGGATACCCAGGGCGTACCTGGATCAGTGCCGACGGCCGATGTGACCTTTTACTGGAAAGTCACCCTACCCAAGGACAGTGGGTTGTCAGCGATTCAACTGGGTTTGCCGGATAACTGGATACAGGACACGGTCATTACAGCACAACAGGCGGCTGAAACCGTGTGGAACGTGATTGTCCCCGGTTGGGAAGCCCCGACGGCAGAGCTGTCAGACCTCTTAAAACCGTTGCAAACACAGCACAGTATCCGATTGATTCTGAAAACCTTGGGCAAACCGCTCAGCAAGGGTCAACGCATCAGCTGGGAACAGTTTCATCAGGAACAACTACCCCATACCCAACTGCTTGTCTGGGCGGAGGAGCAATGATGCCTTCTAAGTTTGCCATTGTCGGACATCCCAACAAGGGTAAGTCGAGTCTGGTCGCAACCCTGGCCCAAAACGATGCCATAGCGGTGTCAGACGTATCAGGTACGACGACAGAGGTGCAGGTATTTGACTTCAAACTCGACAATGAGGTGTGCTACCAGCTGATTGATACGCCAGGATTTCAGCGTGCTCGGATTTTGTTGGCAGAGTTGCGTGAACAGGTGGGTGCCGTTAAAGACCGCCGCGCTGCGTTAGAAGCCTTTGTAGCAGACCAAAGCCAAGCAACGCGATTCCCCGATGAGTTTCAACTCATGCAACCTGTACTTCAGGGTGCGGCAATCATCTATGTTGTTGATGGGGCAGCGCCTTATTCGGTCGACTATGAGCCTGAAATGGAGTTGCTGCAGTGGACGGGTCAACCCCGTATGGCCTTGATCAATCCCATAGGCAATGCCGACTATGTGGAAGAGTGGCGACAGGTACTGGACCAGTATTTTTCAACCGTTCGGGTATTTAACCCCCTGCAGTCAGACTTTAATGCCCAGATAGACCTGCTTGAGCTCTTTAGTACCTTGCGGGTCGATTGGAAGGCCAATCTGGATCGTGTTATCGGTGGTTTAAAGGAGCAACGGGTCCATAAAATACAGCAGGCCGCTCGGATTATTCTCGAACAATCTGAGGCCATTTTGCGCCATGAGGTCACGGCAGTGGGCTCAAATAACATCGCTGGTCAGTTAAAGGAGCGCTTGTTACCTGTTTCTTTGATGGAGCAATACCAAGGGGATTTGAGGGATTTAGAACAAAAATCCTGGGATGCACTGACGACCCTCTTTGTTCATGCCCATTTAAAGGCAGAGGTTGCAGCCTTGGGTCTGAATCAAAATGACCTTTTTAACAGCCAAAGTTGGCAGATGTGGGGCTTGCCCAAACGCACTGTGGTGTCTTTGGCGGTGGGTACGGGTGCAGCAGCAGGCGCCTTGGTCGACGTGTCTGTAGGCGGCACTTCACTGATGTTTGGCGCTGTCGTTGGCGGAGCAGCAGCTGGCCTCTCTACCACACTCTGGGGCGACAAGATTGCGCGCACCACCCTGGGCGGTTTGTTTTCGCTGGGACAGGAGACCGAGCAAATGGGCCCAGTAAAGAACCTCCTGTTTTCTTGGGCAATTTTCGGTCGCCAGATCGCCTTTGCCCATGGATTGTTGCACCGCAACCATGCCAGACGGGATCTTTTTTCCATCAGCGATGGCAGGGCAATGTCAGGCGACATCCACAGCCGTTTATCAGACCTGAGCAAAAAGGACCAAATGTTGATCAGCAGCTGGTTGGTCTCTCGTGGTCGGCGTGGTAACCCACAGCGCATTTTGGCGGTCATAGAATCTCTGATCGTCTCGGATAGGGAGTAGGGATATGGCTGTCCAATTGACACTGTGGTTGGCCCTTGCGCTGCTGCTAGATCTGCTCCTGTTGCGTCTCTGGAGAGACCAACGGCGTCTTACCCGAGCGATGAAGGCCGTTCGTAACCAGATGCCCGCATTTGAAAAAAATCTACCGCCCTGTGGCCAGTTGTCAGACTGGCTCGCAGACCGTGAACAACAGTATCCGGGTATGAGACCCGGCAATGCCACCAGCATTATTTGGGCGGGCGAGCCAAAACCGGCGCCGCTGGTCGTACTCTACCTACATGGATTTAGCGCCTCTCCGTTAGAACTATCCCCCGTTGTCGAACAGTTTGCAGACGCCCTAGGAGCCCACTTCATTGCACCTCGGTTATCAGGGCATGGGCTGGACAGTGCGGCATTGGGTGCAGCGCGTGCAGAGGATTGGATTGCAGATACATGGCAGGTCTGGACGATGGCTACGGCCATGGGCGCCCGAGTCGTCATTGTGGCGAGTTCGACAGGCGCCACACTCGCTACCCAGTTGTTACGAGACAAAGCGGTTCGGAAAAGGGTAGCCGCGGTACTGTTTGTGTCACCGAATTATGGTGTGACCCGCCCGTTTTCGGCACTATTAAACTGGCCCATGGGCGTGCAAGTGGTGAAGTGGAAGACGGGTAGCCATTGGGAGTGGCGTCCTGAAAGCGCGGAGCAGGCGCGATTGTGGACTTACAGATATCCGATATCGGCATTGCATGAGGTACAACGACTGGTATTTTTGGTAACCCGTCAGTGGCCTAGAAAAATAACGGTGCCCCTCTGTGTGTTTTACTGTGAGCAGGATAAAACCGTATCAGCAGTAAAAACGAAGCGGTTTTTATCCCGTTGGCCCACGCCCATACAGTGGTTTGAGCTGTCAGCAAAAGAACATAATAACAACCATGTACTCGCTGGCGATGCAGTGCGTCCTGAAAACAATGCCCAGGTGCTTGCCAAGATGACTGATTTTGTAACAGGGTTGGATCTGGGATAAAAGTTGGTTTGCCTGACGACATCGGTCACACTCCATACAATCTCGGTTGTATTCGAACGGATTTCACACTAAATTAAATGCACCCAAGTCGCTGATGGTGTGGGATTAAAATGCCCAGCGGTACTGACCCACAGGGTCACACTGATTTTTATAAAGGAGTATCGAAATGATCAAAAAATTTATCGTTATGGTGGTATCCACCATCATGCTGTTGGCACCCATTGGTGCGCAGGCAGGCATGGCAGATTCGAATTCGGTTCTCGAACAACCTGCAACTACTGTGTTTGACATGGATGCGCTAGCGGCACAGATGGCAGCCTTGGGTGTGACTGAGCAACAGTTGCAAGATCGACTGGCTACTATGACAGAGGCTGAACAGGCGCAATTGGCGAATAATCTGAACAATTTGCCTGCCGGTCAGGACGTTCTCAGTCTCGCCTTTACGATTTTCTTGGTCTTTATGGTGACTGATATGATGGGCGCAACTGACGTATTCACCTTCGTGAATGAGCTCTAAACCGCTCAGTCAGATTGCGTTACTCTGGTTGGTCATTCTGGTTACAGGGTGTGCCAACCAACGCCAACTCATCGTATCACCCTCAGCAGCCTACCCGGACAAAGTGGACCTGGAGGAAGTACCCTTCTTTCCACAACAGCCCTTGCATTGTGGCCCTGCTGCCCTCGCTACCGTTCTGGTTCATTATCAAACAGATGTCACACCAGAATCTCTGGCTGCCAACCTCTATACGCCCGGTGCCAAGGGTACCTATGCCTTGGATATGGCAGCTTCAGTGCGCAGGGAAGGCTTTCTGGCCTTGCCGGCACCACAATCATTAACCCAATTACTTGCCCTGACAGCACAGGGCTACCCCAGTATTCACCTGATGAACCTTGGTTTTAAGCACCTACCCAAATGGCACTATGCCGTATTGGTGGGCTATGACCTTGACCGTAACGCTGTGCTGATGCGGTCTGGCCGCAACAGGCTGCGGTGGTACTCTTTTTACCATTTTGAACGGTCTCGAGCGCTGGCAGATTATTGGTCTTTGGTGCCGGCGCCCACCCATAAAATGCCGCTGTTAGCAGATTGGGAAGCGGTTTATGCAGAGCTGCTGAATTTCCAAAGGGTTCGGCCCGAATTGGCTCAAATGGCGTGGCACACGGGCAGTGACACCTATGACAGCCATTGGCAGTTTCCCTTTGCAGAGGGCAATGCAGCCTGGCAACAGCAGGACTTTGCAGCAGCAGAACGTGCCTTTAAACAGGGATTGATGCGGTCACCACGATCGGCAGCACTGTGGAATAATCTCGGCTATGCTTATCAGTCGCTAGGCTGTCCTGCTCAGGCGAAAGCAGCGGTGCAATGCGCCATGTCGTTGGCGCCATTGAACCCCGAATGGCAAGCGTCTTTCAGGGAACTGTCGGCTACGGCGATAACGTCTGGCCAATGCAAGCCCACCTTGAGCTGTCCGCTCCCTGAATAACATTTACGGCAGCAGCCGGTCACTGTCTGGCAGAACACCGCGAGGCAACCAGCCTCTGAGTCAGTAGCGCAGCCGTCACAGAAGTGGACGGTGAGATTTACGGTGACAAAAACAGCGCTGCAGGCCTCTCACTTCTATCGCTCTGGACATTCGGTATAATGCCGGCCACCAATCATTGCGCCCAGGGTGTTCCTACAGGAATCCCACCTGAGGGTTGTCGAAAGTACTTCAAAGAGAAGATCTGAATGAATACGTCCGTAAAACCTGAGTTGTTGTCTCCTGCTGGAACCCTACGCAATATGCGCTTTGCCTTGGCCTATGGTGCTGACGCTGTCTATGCAGGGCAGCCGCGTTACAGTTTGCGGGTGCGCAACAATGATTTTACGCTAGACAACCTACGGGAAGGCATTGCTGAAACCCACCGTATGGGTAAAAAATTCTATGTGGCTTCAAACCTAGCGCCCCATAACGCGAAAGTGCGTACCTATATGCGGGACATCACCCCCGTTATTGAAATGCAGCCTGATGCCATTATTATGTCAGACCCCGGCTTGATCATGATGGTGCGAGAGCAGTGGCCAGACCAGGTTATACACCTGTCTGTGCAGGCCAATGTGGTCAATTTTGCCGCACTGCGGTTTTGGTACAAGCAGGGGATACGGCGCGTTATCTTATCCCGTGAACTGTCACTTGAAGAAATCAGTGAAATGCGCGAATCCTGTCCCGAAATGGAATTGGAAGTCTTTGTGCACGGGGCGCTCTGTATTGCCTATTCCGGTCGCTGTCTGCTCAGTGGATATATCAACAAAAGGGACCCAAACCAGGGCAGCTGCACCAATACCTGCCGTTGGCCCTATCAGGCCCATGAAGCCGTTGAAGATGCCAGCGGTGACCCAGTACCCGTTGATCCCGCTATTTGGACGCCACCAGAGCACAAGATAGCCACAGACGCTGCACCGACCTTGGGTGCAGGTGGCCCAACCGATAAGATATTCCTGTTAGAGGAAGCCGGTCGTCCGGGGCAGTTGATGCCCGCCTATGAAGATGAGCACGGCACCTACATTATGAACTCCAAAGATTTGCGTGCCGTACAGCACGTAAAAACGCTGACAGACATGGGCATCCATTCGCTTAAAATCGAAGGCCGCACCAAGTCGCATTATTATG
>CAWUUZ010000240.1:0-7216 GCA_963925745.1 uncultured Pseudomonadales bacterium | reverse complement strand
AGTAATGGGCAACCAGGGTAGCGTTGCGTTGCTTTAAAAGCGCAACAATATCAGATTTGAGTTGGGATACTTCAGCGATACTCATGTGAGCGGACTGCTCGGTAACCGGAACAGCGAAGTCAATTTTGAGATCTGAAAGAAGGACTGATGTGGACATAGCAGATAACCTATCAAACACGTGGTATTGGGTATTCTTTACTGTGCAAGCAATATATCACAGTCAAATATCTGGCGTCTTTGAACAAAAAAAAAGGGAGAGCAATTGGCTCTCCCTTTTCTGAAATGGTGGGTCGTGGGCGACTCGAACGCCCGACCAATTGGTTAAAAGCCAACTGCTCTACCAACTGAGCTAACGACCCTGAAACTGTGCGGGATTATCAATACTTTTAGAGAAAATGTCAATAAAAATAATGACTTAGAGCTAAAATAAAAATTGGTGGGTCGTGGGCGACTCGAACGCCCGACCAATTGGTTAAAAGCCAACTGCTCTACCAACTGAGCTAACGACCCTAAAAGAGGCGCATATAATATGGATTTTTTCAGTGGAGGCAAGCACTTACGTAAAAAAAATGACTTCAGTGCGGTTTATTCGCTATACGCTGTAATGGGTCACGTCTTTTAGACCGGCTTCTGCGAAGCCAGTGGCGCGTAATTTACAACTGTCACACACACCGCAGGCCTTACCCGCATCATCAGCCTGGTAACAGGATATGGTGTCTTCATAAGCGACACCCAGCGCGGTACCCTGCCGTATAATCTCGGCTTTAGACATGGCTATGAGTGGCGTGTGAATACGTATGGTTTGGCCTTCTACGCCCAACTTGGTTGCTAGATTCGCCATTTTTTCAAAGGCTTCGATAAACTCCGGTCGACAATCAGGGTACCCAGAATAATCGACTGCGGTAACACCAATAAATAGATCAGTAGCACCCAAGACTTCGGCATAACCCAATGCAATCGACAGAAAAATGGTATTTCTGGCCGGAACATAGGTAATGGGAATGGTGGAATGGTCGATATCAGCGCCAGTCGGCACAACCAAATCATCGTCAGTCAAGGCAGAACCGCCTAACATGCGAAGGTTTAAATCGATAATCTTATGCGCAGTCGTACCAGCCTTCTTTGCGATTATTTGCGCGGCGACCAATTCGGACTTGTGACGCTGCTGGTAATCAAAACTGATTGCATGGCAGTCATAGCCTTGTTTACGTGCCATATACAGCGTGGTGGCCGAATCTAGGCCACCAGAGAGCAAAATGACCGCTTTTTTCATTGTCCCGCCAAAGCCTGTTGTGCCCTAACCGACAATTGACTATCGGGGTAACGCTGTATCAACTGTTCCAAATACTGTCGACCACTGGCCGCATCATCCGTCTTGAGTAGCGTAACGCCCAAACGATAGAGCGCATCGGGGTGTTTCTGATGACTTGGATAGTTTTTGACCACATTGGAAAATGCGCGTACGGCATTATTAACATCGGGTAGGACCAGATAGACCTCTCCTAGCCAATACCAGGCATTTGCCGTTAGCTCATCGTCAGGATAATTAACGACAAAGCGGTTAAACGCCGCTATAGAGCCTTTATAATCCTTTTGACGTATCAGATCCTTGGCCTGGGTATAGTCAGCTAAGACAAGGGCAGGATCGGTTGGTGTTGCCTCAATCGCCACAACATCTGTGCTAACAACACCCGAATCTGTGTCAGGGTTTATTGTCGTAACAGGTGTAATGACTGGATTCACTATGACTGGCGCAGTATTACGAACTTCGGAGATACGGCGATCAAGATCGATATAACGGTCTTTTGACTCTGTCCGCAACATATTCAATTCATAAGAAAGTACTTCGACAAGACCACGCAGAGAAGAAAGCTCAGATTGCAGCTGCTGGAATTGCATCAACAACTCACCAATGGCTTGGTCATTAGACGCAGGAACCCTGACAACGGTGACAGGTGCAGCTTTTTCAGCTGACGGAACTGATTCCACGACGAGCGGATCAGATAAAACAAAAGTGCTGCCCGTAAGGGCAGCACTCAGGATCAAGCATTGATAAATTCTCATATCAACCTAGATGTCTCATGTATGTTACTGGTAGTTGAACTCTACGCGACGGTTCTTAGCGTAGTCAGATTCAGATTTGCCAACAGATACTGGCATTTCTTCACCGTAGCTCACCATTTCTAACTGATCAGGTGATACACCGCGCAACTTCAAGTAAGCATAAACAGCATAGGCACGACGCTCGCCCAACGCTAAGTTGTATTCACGCGTACCGCGCTCATCTGCATGGCCAGCAATAATCGCCTTAGCATCAGGGTTCGTTGCTAGGAAATCACCGTGCTGGTCCAACAACTTGCGGAATTCAGGGTTGATGCTTGCCATGTCAAAGTCGAAATAAACAACATTGACCATAGGACGCACAATGGCAGGCTCTGAATACGCAGGCTGAGCTGGTGCTTTAAATTGAGGAATAACAGAGGTCGTGGCTACAGACCCGGCATCAGGCGCTGTTGCAGTTTCCACTGCCACTTCTGATGCTACTTCTGTAACAACCGGTGCAGCTTCAGCAACAACTTCTGTTGTCGTTGCAGCAGCTTCAGTGCTCATTGCACCGTCACCCGTATCATTCGCTGATTTGCTTGCACAACCAACCAAAGAAATGGTTGCAGTAATTGCAATAATTTTAAGTAGATTTGATTTAGCCATTTTCCCTTCCCAATCTATTCCGATTAATGAAATAACGATGTTTAACGGTATCGTACTATACGGTTGTCTGAAATGTTAGTCCAAATTACTGCAAATATGGAGACCAGGCTGGCTCTCTAACATGCCCTGTTTCAGAAGGCATTATACTTGCAAGTTCTCCATCTACAGACGCCCATGCTAGCACGCCCCTCCCATCATTCTGAGTACCATACACCAACATTGTTCCGTTGGGTGCAATACTCGGTGATTCGTCTAATTCAGTTTCAGTCAAGATGCGTAATTGCCTTGTTTCAAGGTCTAACGCAGCAATATGAAATGACTGACTGCTCTGATGGACCATAATGACGTACTTGCCATCTGAGCTGTAGTGACCCCTAGCATTATAAACTCCCTCAAAGGTTAGGCGCTCTACCCTTCCCGTGTCTAGCCAAAGTTGATAAATTTGCGGTCTACCTCCCCTTTCAGAGGTAAATAATATTTGTTTTCCATCAGGTGACCAACTGGGTTCGGTATCTATCGCCCAATGGTTGGTCAACTGTTTTATAACTTTAGTACTTAAATTCATCAAGTATATTTCAGCATTACCTGATTTGGAGTTTACAAACGCAATATTTTTGCCATCTGGAGAGAACGCAGCTGCACTGTTAATCCCTGCATACGATGGCAATTTTTCCAACGCCTTTGTTATTCGGTCAACGACATAAATGGAAGTCCTGCCATCTTCATCAAAGTGTGTGAAGGCAAGTTTTCGACCGTCTGCAGACCAGGCCAGTGAAATGATCGCACTGTTAGAGCGAAACAATTCTACCGGTCTATGGCCGTCAGCATCTGACACCTCAACACGATAAACGGGCTTTCCGCCATTGCTGTTCAGCGTGACATAGGCGATCTTGGTGGAGAACACCCCTCTGATACCGGATAACTTCTGGTAAACGCCATCACTGATCAGGTGTGCCAGGTCACGCACCTGCTCGCGGGTTCCGCTCACCTGTGCTGCATAGACGTTGGTCTCTCTTACCACATCATAGAGGCGGTAGGTAATGAGGTATTTCAGCGTGTTTGCATCATAGGCGATATCACCTATGACCAGATAATCCTGCTGCAACAGTTTCCAGTCTCGAAAATACACCTGATCGTGCCTGCAGGGCTGGGACAACATATTTTCATCGGACAGAGGCTGGTACTGCCCTGTTCTTGAAAGGTCTGCAGAAATAATGTGTGCCATGTTCTCTGGCATCACCTGGGCACCCGCCCAACAAAAGGGCACCACGGCAACCGTGGTCGGTTGGTCATAGCCACGGGTAATAATGAATTTAAATTCGGCCTGTGCCTGAGCTGCAACAAGCAGCCCCAAACAAAAAACCGCGAGTGTCCGATTAAAAAATGTCACTGTTTTAAGTCCCCTGGGTTAAAGCCAATTTCGAATTTTCTAAATCCCTGCTGCTCAAACAATCGGGTGTCTTGGGGTACCGCAAAACGGTTTACCTTTCTGACCGCACGCTCAGCAGACAGATCGGTCGCTGGATCACCGCTCGACGTGGTGATAAACACATCCTTCAGTTCACCGTTTGGCAGCAAATGAATTTCCATACCAACAAACATACCATTTCGGGTGGATGTCGGCCTTGACCAATTCACCATAATTTGGCGCTGGATCTCTTGGAAATAACTGGAGGCTGCTATCTCGTCCGCTGATGCCTGCGCACTCTGGGCTTCCAACTGCCCATCTTCAGCGTCTAGGCCATCCAACAGACTGCCCTCCTGTGCCGAGCGGTCGGCTGCCACCTGGGCTGCGATGGCTTTTTTGAGTGCCGCATCGGCAGCAGCTTTGGCCAGCGCATCAGCCGCCTGCTGTTTCTGAAGTTCAAGCGCTTTTTGTTTGGCCTGCTCTTCTAAGGCCTTTTTTTGTGCATCGGCAGCCGCCTTCTGTGTCGCTGCGGCACTTTCTGCAGCCTTTGCCTTGGCAGCGGCATCCGCTACTTTCTTGGCCTCCGCAGCTGCGGCAGCATCTGCCTGTTTCTTGGCTAAGGCATCAGCCGCCTTTTTGTCTGCGAGTTTTTTGGCAACGTCATCAGCTGCTTTTTTCTGTGCCAGGGCGTCAGCTGCTTTTTTCTGTGCCGCTGCATCTGCAGCTTTTTGCTTCGAAGCATCATCTGCTGCCTTTTTCTTGGCAGCATCATCAGATTGGGTAACGGGAACGGCTGGCTTGACGGTGGGCTTAGGTAGCACCACGAGTTTCGCACTCACATACTGAGGAATACGAAAGGAATCTGGTGCTTTCTGTGACCAGCTGGTTGTCAATGCGAACAACACCAAGGCATGGAGCATCAGCGCTATCGCAGTGGCAAGGACATAACGTTTCATCAGTTAGGGGGCTTCCGTCACCAGTCCAACAGACGGCGCTCCCGCGGCCTGCAAGACTGTCATCAACTCAACTACAGCACCGTAGGACACCAGAGCATCACCACGTACCAACACCTGAGTGGAGGGCACCTGATTCAAAACCTTGCTGACATAGTCAGTGACTGACTGTGTCGACGCCTGCACGGGCTTATCAGCACCGCGCTCAATAAAGTAGGCGCCTGAACGGTCAATAGAGATAATCAACTGGGCGTCAGGGTTTTGGTTTTCAACGGGGTCCGATTGGGTTCGAGGTAGATCTACTTTCACACCCTGGGTCAACATCGGTGCGGTGATCATAAAAATGACCAACAAAACCAACATAACGTCGATATAGGGAACGACGTTAATATCTGCCATTGGCTTTCTTCTGTTACGAATATTCATTGGCGTATCAACCCGTTAGATCAGGATTCAACAGGCTTTTTGGTGGCCTGTGATTTCACCATGTGGAGCTGCCGGTTAAGGATCGCTGCAAATTCTTCAGCAAATATTTCCTGAGCCTTTAACATTCTGTCCGCACGCATGGTGTAGCGGTTGTAAGCCATCACTGCAGGAATCGCCGCAAATAGGCCCATCGCTGTCGCAATCAAGGCTTCAGAAATACCGGGCGCTACCGTCGCGAGACTGGCTTGACTGGCATTGGCTAATCCACGGAATGAATTCATGATGCCCCATACGGTACCAAACAAACCAATATAGGGACTGGTTGATCCGACCGTTGCTAAAAAAGACAGGTGGTTGTCGAGTTTGTCTGCCTCTTTACTCATTGCAACCCGCATCGCACGTTGCGTTCCACCCATGATATTTTCAGTATCAGCACTGGCCTGTTGGCGCAGCCGGGTAAATTCCTTAAATCCTGCACGAAAAATATTTTCGACACCACTCATGTGCTCAGGATTGGCACTCATTTGTCGATAGAGTTGGGTAAGGTCGATACCAGACCAGAACCGCTCTTCAAAGCCTTGAAACGCTTTTTGTGCAGCGGCAAACACAAGGCTGCGCTCGATAATCATGACCCAGGATACGATGGACGCTACCGTCAAAATCAGCATCACCAGCTTTACCAGCAGGCTGGCATTGACGATGAGGCTCCAAAAAGAGAGTTGTTCAGCCACTTGTACTTGCTCCTAAGCAGTCACTTGAATTGCACTAGGCTAATGATATTTAGCCACGAATACCAGACCGATATTGGGTTTTTAGACATACAGGCAGCTGCAATGCCCTGTACGCCACGAAATGCCTTTGTTCTGCTCACTCTTTATTTGTGTTATCCGGTGCGGCAAGCCCAAAATGGCTATAGGCATGGTCAGTTACGACCCTGCCTCTTGAGGTTCTCATCAAGAAACCCTGCTGAATCAGATAGGGTTCAATCATATCTTCAATGGTATCGCGTTCTTCGCTGATCGCTGCAGCAAGACTGTCAACACCCACAGGTCCGCCACCAAACTTTTCGATCATTGCCAACAACAGGCGTCGATCCATGTGGTCGAACCCCTTGGCGTCCACATTTAAAACATCCAGTGCGCTGCGGGCTGTTTCCAGCGTAATCACACCATTGCCCTTTACATCAGCAAAGTCTCTCACGCGACGTAACAGTCGGTTTGCGATACGGGGCGTACCTCGTGATCTCCGTGCTATTTCTTCCGCACCCAAGGCATCCGTTTCAACACCCAAAAGACCAGCCGACCGCAATACAATGTGGGTTAGGTCTGATATTTGGTAAAACTCGAGCCGTTGAGAAATGCCAAAACGGTCGCGCAAAGGCGAGGTCAACATACCTGCCCGTGTGGTCGCGCCAATAAGGGTAAAAGGCGGTAAGTCTAATTTGATCGAACGGGCGGCAGGTCCTTCACCAATCATGATATCTAGTTGGTAATCTTCCATAGCCGGATACAGCACTTCCTCAACATTGGCACTTAGGCGGTGTATTTCGTCGATAAAGAGTACGTCACCTGCTTCTAAATTGGTCAACATGGCTGCTAGATCGCCCGCTTTTTCGAGCACGGGACCTGAGGTCGTTTTTATCGACACACCCATTTCATGAGCAACAATATTGGCTAGGGTCGTTTTTCCAAGCCCGGGTGGACCAAAGACCAGCAGATGG
>CAWUUZ010000239.1:0-4912 GCA_963925745.1 uncultured Pseudomonadales bacterium | reverse complement strand
CATCAGAGGCGCTGAGTACGATGCCTTTATCGAAGCCTTTGTTACCCAAGTAAAGCACGCATTTCCCAAAGCGGTACTGCAGTGGGAAGACTTTAGTAAAGCTGATGCCTATAACAATTTGGAGCGCTACCGAGAAACGTTGCCGTCATTTAACGATGACATTCAAGGCACGGGTGCCGTTGTGTTGGCAGGTGTTATTGGCGCAAATAAAATCAAGAAAGAACGCATCAGCCAACAGGTCTATGCCGTATACGGCGCTGGCGCTGGCGGTGTCGGTGTGGCGAATCAAATTCACGCAGGTTTGGTAAGAGATGGCTTAACCGAGGAACAGGCAAAGGACCGGATATTCATCCTCGATAGCCAGGGTGTTGTGCTCACAGACCGTGACAACCTAGACGCCTTTAAGGTGACCTATGCCAAGTCACGGTCATTGGGTAAAGGCTGGCCGAGGGCGGGTGCGGTTGACCTAGAGGCCTTGCTAACCGAAATTCCAGTAACGGTGTTAATCGGTACCAGTGGTGTGGCCAACGCGTTCCAAGAAAAGCATATCGCCTTGATGCTAAAGCATACCGACCGTCCAGTGGTATTTCCTCTGTCTAATCCAACATCACACTCTGAAGCTGTTCCTGAAGATCTCTATAAGTGGGGTCATGGACAGGTCATTGTTGCGACAGGTAGCCCCTATGGCGACGTTACCTACAATAATGTGACCCACCGCGTTGGTCAGGGTAACAACGTCTTTATCTTCCCTGGTGTTGGACTCGCCGCCATCTTGTCAAAGGTGTCAGTTATGCACCAAGATATGTTTACAACCGCTGCGTTTGAACTGGCAAATTGTATCACTGCTGACGATTTGGCTAATGGCGCGGTTTACCCTCAGATTCATGGATTGCGGGAAATATCGTTTCGGATCGCTAAGGCTGTTTTGGAAGAGTTGTTGGTGAAAGACCCTGCCAATGAATTCCTACCTGAGGATTTGGACGCCTATCTTACAGAACGTATGTGGGTTCCAGAGTACCTACCCTACCGCCGCGTATAGACAGCGATATCGGGCCAAAAGTGACCGAGCTTTTGGCCCCTGAATGGAATGGCTTCAATCAGCGTACTGATCGACACCCTAATCCGGCACACAGCTGTCACAGTTAATATACCCATGAATTAGCATAGAGTCTGGTGCATAGGTGACCCACCGTTCGCATCTGTACCCTCTAAGGATTGGCCTCGCTCGGCGTCAAACTGTACCTAGCAGATTTTCAATTCCAACCATGAAAGACACTCGCAAGGCCAAAATTTAAGCCTGACGACATCTGGGTTAAAACCTATTCGACGCTTGCGTTGGCCAGTGCGGCAGCGCGTGAAGGTGCTCACTGCGCATATTGAACGAGGTTGCGGCCCTCATTTTTTGCACGGTATAACAGTTGATCGGCCCTTTTTATCAGATCTTCCAGCTTCTCAGTATGATCGCCCGTAGTCACAACGCCAAAACTGGCGGTAACGTTTATGTCTTTAATGGGAGAACTCTCAATTGCCACCCGAATTGACTCGGCCTTAGTGACTGCTTCCGTGATGTTGCATTCTTTTAGCAACAGGACAAACTCTTCGCCACCATAACGCGCAACGATGTCTTCATTTCGACACATATTTTGGAGAATGCTCGCAATATGGCGCAAGACAATATCGCCTGTGTCATGCCCATATAAATCGTTAATGCGTTTAAAATAGTCTATGTCCAATATAACGACCGATAGGGGAATTTTACGACGGAAAGCACTCGCCACCATTTGCATGCCTGCTTCTTGCAAATAATGCCGGTTATAAAGCGATGTAAGTTGATCATGCAACGCCAGTTCACGTAAACGGTCGGATTGCAGCTTTAACCTAAGCTGCAACTTCACGCGCGCAATGGTCAACTCTGGGTGTATCGGCTTAGAAATATAGTCCGATGCACCCAAAGCGAGCCCGTAGGCAGCATCAACATCTTGATCGTTAGAAGAAACAAAGACCACCGGAATGTTACTGGTGGCAGCTGTTTCCTTTAGGACGCGAATGACGTCGTAACCGTCCATTCCTGGCATATTGATATCGAGTAAAATCAGGTCTGGCAGCGGTAACGCCTGGGCTAACTCAATACATCTGTTTCCACTGGTAGCGACCTTGATTTCGCACATATCTTTCAAAGTGCTCGCCAGAACCTGAATATTTACGGGCTCATCATCGACAATCAGCACCATTGGTTTAACGGTCATTATTCAATGCCTCCCTGTCACGATCAGAATCCAAAATATTCTGACAATACGCTATGGTTAAGCGCAATAGGCCCAACGCTCGGTCATAATCGAAATACACAATACTGGCCGACAGTTGCTCAACCTCCTCTGCGAACCGCTTGTCTGCCCTCACCCTATTTTTGAGCACGTCTATGTCGGAGCTTGATACATAGCTTCCCGATTCAAGTCTTTTCAGCAGTGCTTCTAAGATTAAGACCATTGCCTGATAGTCGATTTTTTCAGAGGTGTCATTATCGGCAGGTTGATCACCCTGTAGACTGACATCGGCCATCAAGACTTCAATCAACGCTTCTGTGGCATCAAGGACATGAGGAACCTTTAATTTAGCGGATGGAAAATCCCCATCAAGGATGCATTTTTCGGCTTCTGCACTGAGGTTATACAGGGTATCTGCACCAATGTTTCCAGACAGCCCCTTAATGCTGTGCAAAATTGACTTGGTGGTTTCTTCGTCATCGTTCTTAACAGCAGCCGTTAAACTGGTTAATTTATCAGGCATGTCCGAAACAATGGTCGCCAAAAGCGTGGACATTAAGCCCTTATCGTCTCCAATTCGGTCTACCAAGGATGCTTTATCCCAAATAACGCCTGTACCGGATCGTTTATTTCTACCCCTTTTTGTTTCATTTACTACAGCTGTGCTGTCGTGTTTCGCAGCGCCATATTCAATGACGGGAAACCCATCAACGCTACTGGCAATCAAGGTGTTAAGACTGCTTCTAAGTAAAGTCGCTGACACGGGTTTGGTGATAAAGTCATTCATACCAACCTTAAAACACTTCTCTCTGTCTTCTGGTCGTGCGTTTGCCGTAACCGCAATAATGGGTACATGACAATAATATTGGCCACCGCTACCTTCCCGAATGCGACGACAGATTTCGTAACCATCCATCTCGGGAATTTGGATATCGAGCAATACCGCTGCAAATGTGTGTTTTTCATTGTCATTTTTCAAGGTGCGTAAGGCCTCTTCACCCGAAGAAACAGTAACCACTTGAAAGCCATGTTTTTCTAAGATGCCGCGTGCTACCTGAAGATTCACGTCTTGATCGTCGACAACCAAAACTGTACCGGTCGCAGGAGTTTCATCAAGGTTGGCTTTGAATTCATGATCGAGAATCATCGGCAAAGAGTCGACAAAAGACGTTGTGATAAGGGGCTTGGCGCTATGCAGCAGCTTACTGTCATTGACGATAAGCGACAGGGTTGTTAAAAACGCGTTAACGGTACAGGGCTTTGATAAACAGGCAGAGATCTTGTTCTTTGCAAAGCGCTGGTTCATTTCATCGCTCTGGTTGTCACCTAATATAATGCCCTTCACGCCGTCCAATTCTGGCGATTTTCGCATTCGGTTCCACGCATCCATACAGGCCTTTTCGCCAAACGAACTATCGATCACAATGACATCAATGTTGTCTAACTCAATGGACTTAAGCCACTCTAACGCCGCATATTCGATTCCATCTAACGACGAACAGGCATGGAAATGGTTGTCAACCGGGGACAGGTAACTTTCAACAAGCTTCGCCATATTTGTGTCAGGGGTTACCGCCAATACTTGGATACATCTGTCAATTTTCGGAACAGTATCTGTCGGTAAAATTTCCGTTGCGTTTTTGACACTAACTGTCATTACAATGGTTGTACCCTTGCCTAAGCGGCTTGTCACTTTAATATCGCCACCCATAGCGTCAATCAATGCCTTGGTAATAGACATTCCCAAACCTGTGCCACCAACTGAACGGGTGTTTGAATCGTCAGCGCGTGCAAAGCGTTGAAACATGGTTGCTTGTGCACTGGCAGACATGCCAATGCCGGTGTCTTTAACGGTGATCTTAATCGACACGCGGTCTTTTTTATTGCGGGGCTCTGAATGTTCGACAGAAACCGTCACGCCGCCTTCTTCGGTAAATTTAATCGCGTTGCCTACCACATTATCAAATACCTGCCGGACCTTAACCGCGTCACCCACAACCATCAGCGGTTCTTCTTTCATAGAAAAATCCAAAGTCAAACCCTTGCCTTCTGCAAGCAATCTGAGCCCATGAGAAGCATGTGTGAGCGCAGCGGTCGCATCAAACAACTGGTCATCTAGGCTTAAATGCCCAGATTCTATGCGTGAGAACTCCAATATTTCATTGATGATTTTTAGCAAATGGTTTGCGCTGGAATAGGCTACGTTGGCTTTATGCAGGGTATTAGGAGCCAAATCTTCCTCTATCATCAGTCCCAACATGCCGATAATACCGTTCATCGGGGTTCTAATTTCATGGCTCATTGAAGCGAGAAATTGAGACTTAGCGGTGTTTGCTTCTTCTGCAACCCGTTTTAGTTCTAGCAATCGGGAATTTGCCTTAACGGATTCTGTAACATCAGCGATGGTCCAGGTACGACCGGCAAATGTATACTCAATCAAAAAAGGCATTGATGAAACCGTTAATATACGGCCTGTCTTGGTTGTAGTTTGCATCGTGGTTTCAGACAGTGGGTCAGCGATGTATTCTGCAACAAATTCACGAATCAGTTGCAAGGGTTCACTGTTGAATTCATCTTTAAGACTATCAACCGCTTTGGCTAAAGATTGATCTATATAGTTACCAACGCCATATAAGTTCAAGCTGCTA
>CAWUUZ010000238.1:0-11573 GCA_963925745.1 uncultured Pseudomonadales bacterium | reverse complement strand
ATGGGCGTCTGGCGCAACGGCTACCAGATAGGCCAAGGCTGGGTCCTGCTTGATACAGTGCGCCACCATGGCGTCATAATGGTCAACACTGTTTTCCACACTGCCTGGCTGCCGCAATGCCAATAATTGCACCAGCATTCTCCAGGTATCTTTAAGAACGTCTTGGGGGGTGTAGACCGAGAAGTAGCGCTGGGCACGACCCTCGTTATTGATCAGTGTGCCTTCTGATTCAACTGCCGTGGTTGCTGGCATAAAAATAACCGACTTGGCACCTGTTTCTGAGGCCATGTTGTCTATGACCACCAGCCGATGACCGCGTTCCCACAGCCGATCCACCGCCTCTGATGCGACCAGGGTATAGAGGTCTGTTTGGAGACACACCAAGGTCTGTGGTGCCTCTATCGCTGTCAGACGTGCTACCAGTGTCTCTGCACCAGAAACCGGCTGTGACAGTGCCAATCCCATGCTGTTGCTGTCTTGCACCACCATTGCGGTCGCTATGGGTGCAGCGCGTTTGGCGTAGAGCGCCTCCATGAGCCGCAACGTGGCCTTTAACAACCCCACCGAACCAGCGCTGGTTCCGGCAATAACACAGGGGTTGTTGGCAGTTAATAGGTGCTGTGCAACCTGATGCGCCCAGTCTTCTGACGCATCCGATGGGGTCGCCAAAACCGCTGCCGTAATGGCATCTATCTGGTCTGCCATGCCCTGGGGGTTTGCCCGAAACGTATGGCTGGCAATAGCATCCAGCGGGGTTGCATAGGACTGTACCTGCATCACAGGGCTACGCTCGTCCTGGGCAATGTTACGCACGGCCGCATCTTGCCAGCGGGGAATTCGTGCACCGTCGGCCAATTCAAAGGCGCGGTGTCGCGATGATTGACGCACTGACAGTGCCATCATGGGCGCGGTGTGGGTAAGGTCCTCACCGATAATCAAGACGGCGTCGGAATGCTCGATGTCTTTGAGACTTGCAGAGCGTGTCGCCGCCAACTGGTATATGCCCGTGACCAACTGCACTAGGGCCAACTCTCTATCAGTCGTACCGGCAAAGTAGTGTTTTTTACCCACCAGCTGTTTGAGCAACTGGTTTTCTTCAACCGTAGCGCGCGAGGAACCCAGACCCCACAGGGCATCCTTGGGCGTCTCCTGTAACAGGTTAGACACTTGCTCCCAGGCCATTTCTGGCGTTGTTTCAAGCAAGCCCTTGGTTGGCTGCTGTAACGCGTAAACGGTGGGGCGTGCGTTGTTCAAATGGGCAAAGCCAAATCGACCACGGTCACACAGAAAATAGCCGTTGATGTCATTGTGGTACCGGTTGACGATGCGCTTTATTTTGCCAGAACGCTCATTGGGGTTGGTGTTGCAGCCCAGGCTACAGAGCGTACAGATAGAGGGTGCCGATTGCAGATCCCACTTACGGGTAAAACTTTGGCTGTAGGGCTTATCGGTAAAGACACCGGTAGGACAGACTTCGACCAAATTACCCGAGAAGGGGCTTTCCAAGGTGCCATCGGTATGGCGTCCAAAATAGACATTTTCGCGGCTCGACATCGCTTGCAAATCGCTGCCACCGGCATAGTCGCCATAAAAGCGCACACAGCGATAGCAGGTAATACAGCGGTTCATTTCGTGCCCGATACAGGGGCCCAGATTCTGATTGGGATAGGTTTTTTTGGCACCCCTAAAGGTGCGACTGTGGTGGCCAGAGAGAATGGTCATGTCCTGTAAATGACATTCGCCACCTTCCTCACAGACGGGACAATCATGGGGGTGATTGGCCATCAGGACTTCGATGCTGGTTTCTCGGAACTGTCGAACAGACTCCAGTGTTGTCGAGGCGCGCAATCCAGGGGTAACCGGCGTCATGCAGGCCATCACCAACCGACCCCGTTGGTCATCATCATTGGCATACACCTGCACCGCACACTGACGGCAACTGCCTACGGACCCCATGGCAGGGTGCCAGCAGAAATAGGGCAAATCAAACCCCAGCTCCAAGCAGGTCTCTAACAGATTCCGGCCTTCAGCGACGTCAAAATTTTGTCCATCAATTACAATAGTGGCCAACGCACCTCTCCCTTATTGGAACAACGCCAAACCCATTCAGCACACCCAACAGGGCTGTGCAAAAAGGCTTGCAGCGCATCCTCACACACCTAGTGGTAAGGACAACAACCTTGGTGAATATGCTGCTCAAAATCATCGCGAAAAAACTTGAGCGCACTCTGCAGTGGTTCTGCAGCGCCGGGCGCCAAGGCGCAAAAGGTATTTCCTGGCCCCAAATAACCGCAGTAGGCCAGCAGGGTATCCAAATCTTCAGGCTTACCCCTGCCCTGTTCAATATCGGTCAGCAGTTGGCGCACATAGGGCAACCCATTTCTGCAGGGCGTACACCAACCACAGGATTCCTGTGCAAAAAACCGAATTAAATTCAACACCATGCCAACGGGACAGGTTTTGTCATCCAGCATAATCAGGGTGCCGGTACCCATACGGCTACCTGCCTTTCCGATGACGTCATAATCCATGGCAAGATCAAGGTGGTCTGCGGTTAAGAAATCTGTCGAACCACCGCCGGGCAAAAAGCCTTTCATGCCATAGCCCGGCAGCATGCCACCAGCATGCTTTTCGAGTATCTCTCTAATCGGGGTACCCATGGGAAGTTCCCAAGCGCCGGGGTTATTCACCCGTCCGCTGACACCAAAAATTTTGGTTCCTGAATCCTGACCAAGACCCAAGGACAAAAACCACTCAGGTCCGTGGCGAAGAATGTGGGGAATATTACAGAGGGTCTCGACGTTGTTGACCACCGTGGGTTTGCCAAACAAACCGCTGACCTGCGGAAAGGGGGGTTTGGCACGGGGGTTTGCCCGACGGCCTTCTAATGAGTTGATCAGGGCGGTCTCTTCACCGCAAATATAGCGTCCTGCGCTGGTATGCAAATGCAACACCATCGAAAAGTTAGAACCCAAAATGCCCGCACCAAGCAAACCTGCTTTCTCAGCGTCCTGTAATGCTTGGCGCATGCGCTCGGCTGCAACGGGGTAATCGGCACGCAAAAAGAGATAGCCGATCGAGGCCCCTATGGCATAGGCACTGATAATCATGCCCTCAATGAGTTGGTGCGGATCCCCTTCCATCAACCATCGGTCTTTAAAGGTGCCCGGCTCCATCTCGTCTGCGTTACAAATCAAATACCGCTGCTGGTCGCCCTTGGGGACAAAACTCCACTTCAAACCGGTTTGAAATCCCGCTCCGCCACGTCCCCGCAAATTGGAGTCCTTGACCTGTTGCAATACTGCCTCGGGTGTCATGGCCAGGGCTTTCTTCAGACCGCTATAACCGCCCGCATCTCGGTACTCTTCTAAGGTAGTGACAGTGCCATCGGCTTTCAAAAACTGGGTCAGGGGTTTTTCAAGTGCTAAGGTCATGAACGGGCCTCCCCTGAGTGCATACCCGTTCCTGTGCGGTGCTGCGCGATCAATGCTGTTAACTTTTCAGGTGTGAGTTTTTCGATACGTTGGTCGTTGATCATCATGACAGGGGCCTGATCGCAAGCGCCCAAACAGGGCGTGGGTATCAGGGTGATCGCACCCGAAGTGCCGCCTGGCTGAATGCCCAGAATGTCTGCGGCCTGGGCCATCAGTTCAGGTTGTCCCATCATCCAACAGCTCACGCTATCGCAGATTAAAAACACGTTTTCAGCAACGGGTTTTCGATAGATACGGTTATAAAAGGTTGCAACAGATTCGACCTCTGAGGGGTGCACACCCAGATGCTCGGCTATCGCCACGAGTTTTCCATCGGAAACCCAACCCTGATGCTCCTGCACGATTTTGAGGGCCTCTATGGTGGCCGCCTGTCTCTGAGGATAATGGGTGATCTCATGGTCGATGGCCGCGGTCTCTGCTGCCGACAGCGGCATGGATACCAGGGGTAAGGCTGCGTCTGTGACGATTGTCGTCATTTCAGGTTCCTCATCGGTCAACATCCGCCATGACAAAATCAATACTGGCAATAATGGCGATCAAATCGGCCACCATCATGCCGCGACTCATTTCGGGGATCATCTGTAAGTGTGCAAAGGAAGGGGTGCGTATTCGGGTTCGATAGGATGAGGTGTTTTGATCGCTCACCAGATAATAGCTGTTAAGACCCTTGGTCGCTTCTATCGCTGTGCAGCATTCACCTGCCGGTATCACTGGCCCCCAACTCTCGTGCACAAAATGGTGGATCAGGGTTTCGATGTCCTGCATGGTGCGTTTGCGCGGTGGTGGCGTTGTCAGCGGGTGGTCTGCTTTAAAATCCCCTTCGGGCATGTTATCGACACATTGCCGAATAATGCGCAGGCTTTGCTTGAGTTCTTCAACCTTAACCACACAGCGGTCATAGGCATCGCCGTTGTGGGCTAGAGGCACTTCAAAATCAAATTGGTCATACCCCGAATAGGGCATTTTCTTGCGCATGTCCCAATCAAACCCTGTGGCACGCAGACCCGCACCGGTGATACCCCAACGGATGGCATCCGCCGTGTTATATCGGCCAACTCCCTTGGTGCGCTGCTTTAGCACACGGTTGTTGAGAATCATGGTTTGATAGTGATCGAGTCGCTTGGGCATGTAGTCCAGAAATTCACGCATCATGCGGTCCCAACCCTTGGGCAAGTCCTGTGCAACACCGCCAATACGGAACCAACTGGGGTGCATGCGACCACCCGTAATGGCCTCTATGATGCCAAACAGCCTTTCCCTGTCTGCAAAGATATAGAAGATCGGCGACATCTGACCCACATCCTGGGCAAAGGTGCCATAAAACAAAAAGTGGCTTAAGACCCGAAAACATTCCGACAGCATGATGCGGATGACCTTGACCCGCTCAGGCACCTTGATGCCTGCCATCTGTTCGATGGCCATCACATAGGGCAGGTTGTTCATGACCCCACCAAGGTAGTCTATGCGATCTGTATAGGGGATATAGGTATGCCAGGATTGACGCTCACCCATTTTCTCTGCGCCGCGGTGGTGGTAGCCGATATCGGGTACCGCATCGACCACTTCTTCGCCATCGAGCTGTAATGCAATGCGAAAGACACCATGAACACTGGGGTGGTTGGGGCCAAGGTTGAGAAACATGTACTCCGTTTCTTCATGGTGGGTTTTCATGTTCCATTGTTCTGGCTTAAAACGCAGCGCTTCCTGTTCAAGGTCCTGCATTTCATCAGACAGTGAATAGGGTTCGGCTTCGGTAGCACGCGCATAGTGTTCTTTGCGTAGCGGATGCCCTTTCCAGGTTTGGGGCATCAAAATACGGTAGAGGTTGGGGTGGTTGTTAAAATGGATGCCAAACATGTCCCAGCATTCGCGTTCGTACCAATTCGCATTTTCAAACACCGGAATGATGCTGTCGATGGATAGGCTGGCATCAAAGAGCGCAACCTTTATGCGCACGAATTGGTTTCGCCCAAAGGACAGCAGCTGATAAACCAGGGTAAATTCTGACGCAGGCTGGTCTTTGCGATTGACGCGGAGCCGCTCGTCTATGGCGGTGATGTCATAGAGAAATTCAAAGGGATTCTCTTTTTGACGTTTAAAAAACCACAGGACATCGTGCACATCTGCTCGGGAGACCCACAGTGTCTCTATGCCATCAATGGTGGTCTGCGACACCAACGATACGTTGGGCAACACCGTCGCAATCTGAGCAGCCCAATAACGCGTTTCAGAGGTCGTCTCTGCTGAGGTATCTACCGTCATTCCCTAAACCTCGTCAGGTGATCTAAGGTGGGTTTGTTTCATCCGTTCGGGTGTCTTGAGGTCGCGCATGCTGGGTCGTTTGAGTCTTTCAACACCCTGCTCACCAAGCATCCAACTCAGGGGTCTTCGCTCAGACCGAATACCCTGTTGCAGCAATTCCAACCCATGCATAAATGCTTCGGGTCTGGGTGGACAACCCGGCACATAGACATCAACGGGAATAAATTTATCGACTCCCTGAACCACACTGTAGATATCGTAGAGGCCTCCCGAGTTGGCACAGGATCCCATGGAGATCACCCACTTGGGCTCAAGTAACTGTTCGTATAGGCGCTGTACCACAGGTGCCATTTTTCGAAACACCGTGCCAGAAATCACCATCAGGTCAGCTTGTCGGGGCGTCGCTCGAATGACCTCAGCACCAAAGCGCGCCAAATCATGTCGGCTGGTAAAGGCGGTTGCCATTTCGACATAGCAACAGGACAGACCGAAGTTAAAGGGCCACAGGGAATTGCTCTGCCCCCAGGAAACCAGGTCTTGAAGTCGGCCAACAAAGATATTCTTTTCCACAAATTCTTCGAGCGATTCAGTGCCATCGGTGGCGATGAGATCGGCTTTGGTAATCATGCTTGCCGCAATCAAGTCTGCCTTAGTCATGTAACCGGTATCCTTTGCCAAAGCTGCCAAGCAGCTGTGTATCTTGAGCAAAAATGACATGCATCATTTGGTCTGCTCCAAGTCGCGTTTCTGTCGTGGCGTGCGCCAGTCCAAGGCACCGAGACGCCATAAATAAACCAAGGCTGCGAGTAGAACGAGAATAAAAATAACGGCCTCAACAAAACCCGTCCAACCCGCAGGCTTTAAGGCGATGGCCCAGGCAAACAGAAAGACGGCTTCGAGGTCAAAGATGACGAAAAATATCGCCATCAAATAGAAGGGTATGGGAATGCGAAAATGACCAGAAGGGGTTGCTGGGACGACGCCCGATTCATAAGGCTCGTTGGTAGCACGCGCACGCCGCTTACCACCCAGCAAAGAGGGACCAATTAACATTGCGAGAATCAACCCTGTCACCAAGAAAAGGTACAGCCCTAGCGGCCAGAGTGATTGCACTAACTCGTCTGCATATTCCATGTGAATGCCTGTCTAGAACAAACTGTTACCGGACGGGTCTTTCAATACCTCAGCACCTCAAACTTATAGCCGCTGGGGTAAGTAACGCTGTCCGAATCCAATGTCTGACTGCGAATTTTCAACATCTCATATTTCAAAACGATCCGAATGTGGTCTAGACCTAAAACCCAGACATTCAGTGTAGAACACTATCAAGCATGTGATTCTGCTATCACCGGCATGGGACTCTGTGAAACCCAACGCTCGCCGTCAGAACCTGCTTAGAAACCGCGCTTACCTTCCCCATTGCACTTGCACCTGAGGTGCGGCTTTTTATTTCAAGACCGTTTTTATTATTGTCATCTATGCTTGGTAATTGCTTGCATTATTTAGGGTCTTTACACCGATACGCTTTTCAATTTCTGAAAATCTGCACTGATGCGTAGCTCCAAAATAATCGGAAGTAGCACCAAAAAGCAAGCACAAAATAATACAGCAGCAGAGTTAAGTCTTGACGCTCACAACTGCAAATAGTATTTCTATGCTGTGTTTATGATTATGTTGAATGGGTCCTATTCTTAATGTTACGTCAGCCCCTCAACAAGATGACGAAGACGACATTCAAGGGCGACTATCCAAAAGGCACTAGCACTGTAGTTGGCCCACAGGTATTACCCATGAGAAACAGGGATGGATATGGTGACTCATGGCGAAAAGGAAACACCGTATGAATGCCCAATATTGTGTCTCGCAGGTGTTTAACCCGCCCACACAGTACTGAGTTGTTATGCCCTATAAACTCATGAAACGCCGTATTCAAATACAAGGGTGACAGTTATGCAAAAAACCGTAGATGCTGAAAAGTACATGTCAAAAAGTCCTTTGACCTTTTCTGAAAAAACTGAACTATTCGACGCCATACACCAGCTGCTCGAGCGCAAGGTGTCAGGTGCAACTGTCATTAATGAAAATAATGAAATCATCGGTGTGGTGTCAGAATTAGATTGCCTCAAGGCGATTATGGACCAGGTCTATTATGGCGCTTCTGCCGGTCTTATTGGCGACATCATGACCCGGAATGTCCAAAAGATCACGAATATCAAAGACATGGATATTTTGGCTATTGCCGCCATGATGACTCGAGAAAAACACCGACGTTTCCCGGTCGAAATCGACGGAAAATTCGTTGGTCAGGTCAGTACCCGCAGCATCTTGCAGGCAGCCAAAGATTTTGTGGCTGAGCACGACCGAACAGAAGATTCACGTTTCGAATAGCGACTTTGCCCCGTTATTCCACCAGAATACCGGCTTTATGCGGGTATTCTGGATCTGAACACCTGTCATCCTGTGTTTATCAGTCCCGTATCTAACAGCAACACCACGCTAGGGTTAACGCTTTGGAAATCCCTGTCGTGTTCGGTTAAGCAAAAACACCAATGACAACATGATGGGCACTTCCACCAGCACACCCACTACCGTCGCCAGCGCTGCGCCCGAATGCAATCCAAACAAAGAAATGGCCACGGCGACTGCGAGCTCAAAGAAATTCGATGTCCCAATAAGACAAGCCGGCCCTGCAATGTTGTGGGGTAGTTTCCACCTACGTGCCCAGAAATAAGCCAAGGCGAATATGCCATAGGTTTGTATTATGAGCGGAATGGCAATTAACAGGATGGTTTGGGGTTGTTCAATGATGGTTTCTGCCTGAAAGCCAAAGAGCAAAATGACCATTGCCAAAAGCCCCAGTGTAGAGAAAGGCTTTATTTGTCGAGAAAAGTCACTGAGTCGCTGTTCGCTGCCCTGCTTTAACAACTGATGGCGCGTCAGAATACCGGCAGTCAATGGCAAGACAACATAGAGCACCGTTGACAACAATAGGGTTTCCCAAGGAATCTGAATATTGCTGATCCCCAGCAGCAGGGCTACCAGGGGCGCAAAGGCAAACACCATGATGACGTCGTTCAGAGACACCTGCACCAGCGTATAGTTGGGGTCACCTTTCGCTAACTGACTCCACACAAAAACCATCGCGGTACAGGGTGCCGCGCCGAGTAAAATCATCCCTGCGATGTACTCACTTGCTGATTGTGGGTCGACCCAATTGGCAAACAGAACACGAAAAAAAAGCCAACTCAAGGCGGCCATCGAAAAGGGTTTTATCAGCCAATTGACCGTCAGCGTGAGAATTAGACCCCGGGGACGCTTGCCCACATTTTTCACGGCAGCAAAATCAATCTGCGTCATCATGGGATAAATCATGACCCAGATGAGCAGGGCCACAACCACATTCACATGGGCGTATTCTAGCTGTGCAATGACGGAGAAAACACCGGATAGGGTGTTACCAAGCACAACCCCAGTCACGATACACAGGGCGACCCAGACCGATAGGTAACGCTCAAACAAACCCATAAGAACTCCTTTCAAGACCCAACCGCCTGCATTTTCTGGCGCAACCACCACCTCATGATAGTAGGTCGGGATTATTTAACATGCCACCATTTTGACTGGTCAGCACTGTCATTAGTCGTTAAAATTTCAGTCTATTTGCAACAGATACACTATCATAGGTGCAGGCATTCGACTTGCCTGAGTCGCTGATAGTAAGACAGGTTTGGGGCGCTTACAGCCTCTTACCTTCGACAACCCATTTTACGAACCTTTGAGAGACGTTATGACAGAGCATTTGGGCGCACAGTTGGCACTGATTTTGGGATTGGGAATTTTGTCTCAGTGGGTTGCGTGGCGCTTAAAGCTGCCTGCGATTTTATTTCTGCTGCTCACGGGCATCGCTGTAGGTCCTGTGTTGGGCATCATCGACCCCGATTTGTTACTGGGAGATTTGTTATTTCCGGGCGTGTCCTTGGGTGTCGCTATCATCCTCTTTGAAGGCGCCTTAACCTTGCGTCTCCCAGAAATCAGCGGCCATGGCACCGTTGTAACACGGTTAATCAGCGTCGGGACATTGATCACCTGGTTGCTCGCTGGCGCAGCTGCGCACTATCTATTCCAACTCAACTGGGAAATCGCCCTGCTCTTTGGTGGTCTGGTGTCTGTCACAGGGCCCACCGTTATCGTACCCATATTGCGCACGGTGAAACCACGGGCGGCGATCTCGGGCATTTTGCGGTGGGAAGGCATACTGATCGACCCCATCGGCGCCCTACTCGTGGTACTGGTCTTTGAATTTATTATCAGTGGACGCCAACAGGGACACACCTTTCTCATTTTTGGCGAAGTGGTTGCTGTGGGTGTGGCACTGGGTGTTGCGGGCGCCTATGGCATGGCCCAAGTGCTGCGCCGCCATTTCTTGCCAGAATACCTGCACAATGTCGGTGCACTTGCTTGGGTACTGGCGATATTTTCGATCTCAAATTTGCTTGCCGAAGAATCGGGGCTTTTGGCTGTCACCCTGATGGGGATGATTCTCGCCAACATGAAAGACCTCGATCTTGAGGATATTTTGGATTTTAAAGAAACCCTGACCCTGCTGTTTATCTCGGTACTCTTTATCATTCTTGCTGCGCGGTTAGATCCAAACCAACTCTATGACCTCGGTGGCGCGGGTCTTGCGTTACTCGGCCTTCTGGTACTGATTCGGGGCCTGTCTGTGCTGGTTTCAACCTGGGGCACAAAGCTGAATTGGCGGGAACGGGCATTGATCGCTTGGATTGCACCTCGCGGCATTGTCGCAGCCTCTATTTCAGCCCTGTTTGCAGTGAAGCTGTCTGAACTGGGTATTGAAGGTGCCGAGATGCTGGTGCCACTGACCTTTATGGTGATTATCGTGACGGTGTTGGTACAGAGCCTCACAGCGCGACCCATCGCCCTGGCCTTGGGTGTCTGCGATCCAGAAGCCCGCGGGGTCTTAATTTTTGGCGGCCAGCAGGTCGGTCTTGAGATAGGAAAGGCCTTGCATGCCCAAGGATTCCCTGTGTTGATTGCTGACGCCAATTGGGAGCAAATCCGCGCAGCGCGTATGGCAGGACTGCCCACTTATTATGGCAACGTTGTATCAGAGCATGCTGACCGGCACATCGATCTCATCGGCATAGGCAGGCTGTTTTCCATGTCCAGACGGCCCGCTTTAAACGCACTCGCCGCCTTGCGCTACCGACGCGAGTTTGGACCAGGACGCGTTTACAACCTACGGATGCCTGAAGAACAGATACAGGGTGAAAAGAAAACCTTTGCCCAGCGTTATCGTACACCCGCCCTCTTTGGTGACACCGTCACCTATGGGCAACTGGCCAGCAAAATGAGTAAGGGTGCGGTGATTAAGGTTACCCGCCTAACAGACAGCTATGGTTTTGATGAATACCGCAAGGGATTGGCGAGCTCAGCCGTGATATTGGTCGCGATTGACGACCGTAACAACCTCAAAGTCTTTACAGACCTAAAGCCAGTCGAACCCAAGTCGGGATGGCAGGTTATGGCATTGGTAGAAAAAACGGAGAAGGTTGAGAAGGAAGAACAGACAGACGACACAACCGAAACGGCCAAGCCAGAAAATGCCTAGCAAGATAACCGCCGCAGCCCTGTAAAGGGTTTGCGGCGCTACAGATTACAGTGGACCCACTAGAACCCCAGGTCGCGCAACCGATACCAGGCTGTTCCCAGCATCAGTCCCGGCTTCCGGAATAGGCGTCCACCTGGAAAATCATAGTGTTTTATTTTATTCCAGACATCAAAACGCCCCGCTTG
>CAWUUZ010000237.1:0-9851 GCA_963925745.1 uncultured Pseudomonadales bacterium | reverse complement strand
TGTCGCGGTATTGTGCAATCGCTTCGGCATGTTCCCGAAGATCTGCATCGGCTCTAATATAGTCAAGCAAGTCGGTCAGAGAAATGATGCTAATCACGGGTAAGCCATATTGCTCTTCGAGCTCTTGAATAGCAGACAGATCTCCCTTGCCTTTTTCTTGTCGGTCTATGGCTACCAGAACGGCTGAAATATGGGCATCTGGATCGGATTCAAATAGGGTGATAACTTCGCGTATCGCTGTGCCAGCTGTGATCACATCATCGATAATAACGGTGTTTTTGCCCAGCTGCGCACCAACCAATTGTCCGCCCTCACCGTGGGTTTTTGCCTCTTTGCGGTTGAATACCCAAGGAATGTCTCTATCAAAATCGCGGTACAAGGAGATCGCAGTCGCGGCAACGAGGGGTATGCCCTTGTAGGCTGGGCCAAACAAAACATCAACAGACACCTGTGAAGCGATCAAGGCTTGGGCATAGTATTCACCCAATTTACTGAGTGCTTCGCCCGTATTAAACAGTCCCGAATTATAAAAGTAGGGGCTGACACGGCCTGATTTCAGGGTGAAACTGCCGAATTTTAAGATGCCTTGTGAAAGTGCGAATTCAATAAAGTCGCGTTGGTATGTCTTCATATGCAGTGAAACACCCTATAGTCTGAGGTGGAACCGATGGTAGGTGGCAATTATACCTGACTGTTTAGCAAAAAACTGTGTTAGCCGAATTTTGGATTATTTACAGCACCAAGGGGTTCTTTTAAGGTAATATTCAACATCCATTTCCGCAATTCAGCCAAAAATGACAATAAAAGACTCTCGCTGGATGTAGCGGCTTATTTTGATACTGGAAGAGATGCATGAAAGTAGTTTCATTAAACCTAAATGGCATGGCAAACGCTATTGAACGTGGCTTTATTGACTGGCTTCTTACCACAGATGCGGACGTTGTTTGTGTCCAAAATTTACGAGCCAAAGAATACCAGCTGCCGGTGTCCTGTTTAGAAGTGCCTGGTTTTGAAGCCTTTTTTGCCGATGCGGAAGCAGATGATTTTAGCGGTGTTGGCATCTATTGTCGCGAAATGCCCAAGGCGATCATTCGTGGATTGGGCTTTCAGCAATGCGATCAAGAAGGTCGCTTTATTCAAGCAGATTTTGAACAATTCAGTGTTGGGTCGTTTTTATTCCCACAGGCTGACGATGAAGATAGCCAACAGGCAAAGTTTCAATTCATGGATCAGTTCCAGGGGCACCTTAAAAAAACCCGGCGCAAGCGTCGAGATTTTATATTCTGTGGCACAACCCACATAGCACACCGTACAATTGACCTCGGTAATTGGGCGCAACACCAGCGTGAATCTGGTTTCTTACCAGAAGAAAGGGCTTGGATGGATCAGGTCTTAGGGCCGGTCCAATTTGTCGATGCCTTCCGAAAACTCAATAAGCAAGAGTTGCAGCATACCTGGTGGCCTTATGACGAGGCGCAGCGCTTTGGTATGCGAATTGATTATCAACTTGCAACACCCAATTTGGCACCCTACATCGACAGCGCTCGGATCATTACAGAACCCCGTTTGTCTCCCCATTGTTTGTTAGAAATTGAATATGGTGTTGAATAACCATCGATTGTAATGGGCTGTGCCAATACGGGTCAGTATGGTGTACGCCGTGGGATTCAAACATTCCTTTATTGTTAAATGGCATTTCAGAAAAGGCGGCACGGCTACATGAAATATTTCGGACTTAATCGTTTTCAACACCAACAACCGACCAAAACGGCAGTGCTTCTCGTCAATTTAGGCAGTCCCAGCGCGCTAACGACCTCTGCGGTTCGGGTGTACCTCAAAGAATTCCTATCAGATCCGCGTGTTGTGGAAATTCCAAGGCTGCTGTGGCTCATCATACTGCACGGTATTATTTTGCGTATTCGCCCCGCGAAATCAAAAGAAAAATACGCCCAGATATGGACGGATCAAGGTTCACCGCTGTTGGTGTTTACCCAACAACAAGCGGAAAAGCTGGCGATAAAGGTTTCAGCGGCGCATGGAGATTCGGTTGTTGTACGCCATGCCATGCGTTACGGATCGCCAAGCCTAGAAAACACCCTCACCGAGATGCAGCTTGCAGGTGTACGAGACCTTGTCGTATTGCCGTTGTATCCCCAATATTCGGGTTCAACTGCTGGTTCCGTTTTTGATGAAGTGAGCCGGGTTTTTCAGTCTTTTCGTTGGGTGCCCTCGTTACGCTTTATCGGCAGCTATCATGACAATGAACGCTATATTGCGGCCTGTGTAGCACGTATCAAACGCCACTGGACCGACCATGCAAAACCTGAGCGGTTGTTATTGTCTTTTCATGGCACCCCCAAAAAATTCCTAACCGATGGCGATCCCTATTATTGCCAGTGCTTGGCGACCAGCAGGCTGATTTCGGAGCAGTTGGCTTCCGAAAATGTTGAGGTCGTGACCACCTTTCAGTCGCGGTTCGGAAAGGCAGAGTGGTTGCAGCCCTACACCGATAAAACATTAGAAGCCCTCGCGAAAAATGGGGTGAAAGATGTGCAGATATTTTGTCCTGGATTTGCTTCCGACTGTCTAGAGACGTTGGAAGAAATAGCCATGGAAAACCAAGAAGTCTTTATGGCGGCGGGCGGAGAATCCTTTGGATTTATCAGTTCTCTAAACGCAGAAGCGGACCATATTGATGCACTGTATGACATTGTGGCGCCCTACCTATCCCAACAGATACCGGTACAGGATCCCATATTAAGAGAGCAACGCTCGGCAGCTGCTGGTTACCTTCCTTCATAATGTAGACATACGATGCCTGAAATTATATTTGATAACGCCTGGTTTATTGCGGCAGCGGCGCTCTTTTTTGGCGCCTGGGTTCAAACCGCCATTGGCTTTGGTTTGGCGATTGTCGCTGCGCCAATTATTGTATTCGTTAGCCCCCTGTGGGTACCGGTTGTTCTGACAGTCTCGGCACTGTGCTTAAGTGCGATTAACGCTTGGAATCAACGTGCACATTTACACACCTCTGTGATGGTTGTTCCTATGGTCACGCGGATTCCCGGAACCCTATTGGGCGTGTGGTTACTCTCGCAAATTTCATTGCAACTGTTGCAAATCGTCGTGTCTATGACAGTGTTATTCGCTGTCGTCGTAACCTATTGGTCACCCCGCTATCCTGCAAATCGTTTCAACTTGGGTATCGCTGGGGCGATAAGTGGGTTAACCGGTGCAACGACGGCCATCGGTGGACCGCCTATGGCTATTGTGATGCAGCATGGCGATCCACGAGAAACACGGGCGAATCTGAGCCTCTACTTTACCTACAGCTGTATTTTGAGCCTGATTGGCTATCACTGGATTGGTATACTCCATACCGAGCTCATTGTAGAGAGTCTGTCGTTTTTGCCTGTTATGTTGCTCGGTTATGTCGTCGGGAAGAAAACGCGCTACTTAATCAATCCTGAACGCTTTAGGGCCATACTTATGTTGCTGTGCTTGATAGCAGGATTGGGTGCCTTGTTTGGGGCGATGTTCTAGGCTGGCTATTCACTGCAACATCCCGTATTACCTATCTGGAATTCCGCTGGCATCAGACTTCTGACATCTTCCTGACGAATCGTTGACGATTTGGCCATTTATTTGATCTGGAGCAGCATCCCTAATCATTAACAGCTTATTGTATCCCTGTTACGAACCGTGATCTGCCGATTCCCTTCCGTTAACACAAACGGGAGATCGAAGAAACAGTGTCACATTTTATTGTTACAAGGAGAGACCATGAAAAAGACAATACGATTAGCAGGATTATTAGCGGTGGCTGTTTCAGCACTGCTATTAACAGCCTGTAAAGACGAAGCACCGGTAGCTGCAGCAGTGGACGCTGCATTTGCTTTCCCTGCTGAATGTGCTACCTGCCACGGTGATGACCCAGAATATGCTGTTAAGGGCGCACGTGCTGCCTATGCTAAATCTGGACACGCGCTAGGCTATGAAAGCGAAGAAGCAAACGCATCCTACTCAAACGGCGGCGGTTGCCAGAAATGTCACACACACGAAGGTTTTGTTGAATTCGTGAAAACGGGTAATGATGGATCAGACAGCTTTATCGAATGGCCAAGTCAGCCAGGCTGCTTTACCTGCCACAAGCCTCACGATACTGGCGATTTCGAACTTAGAGCGACAGCTCCTGTTACATTGCCAGGCGGCGCTATTTTTGACCAAGGCAGCGCAAACCTCTGTGTCGTTTGCCACCAGTCACGTACTGATGTGAAAACTGCAGCGGTTGATACGCCAGCGGACAAAGTGAGCAGCCGTTTCGGTCCTCACCATGGCCCACAGGGCGATGTGTTCAATGGTACCGGTGCTTTTGAATTCCCAGGAAAGGTGTATGCAAGTTCTACACACAAACTGGAACTCGAAAATGCTTGTATAGATTGCCACATGGCGTTGCCTGATGGCCGTTATGGTCAGAATGCATCAATCGGTGGTCATAGCTTTGGTATGGGCGCAGACGTTCATGGTTCTGAAAAGATCAACCTAGCCGCCTGTGCTGGTTGTCATGAAGGCATCAAGATGACTAAGTCTGGTCTATATGACTATATGGCTACTGCTGACTTTGATCACGACGGTACTGTTGAAGTAGCGCAAGAAGAAATCCTTGGTCTTTTTGAATTGCTTGTAAACGACGGTAACACTGGTTTGCTTCAGACAATGGATCCTCCATTCTTTAAAGCAGATGGCAGCTGGAATGCCATTAAAGCTGACGCCAATGTTGTTCGTACCGCTCTACAACTTGGTGCAAAATATAACTACACCATGTTTGCTGTAGAAGACCGTAGTATGGGTATGCACAACTATACCTATGCAGTTCAGGTGTTAATGGATACAGTTGCATCAATGGATCCATCGTTCAGTACTGCTAACCGTCCTAAGTAATATCGGGCCTTAGTTGTTCATACAAAGGCTCCCACTTGGGAGCCTTTTTATTAAGGAAATGCTATGAAAACGTCTGAAAAGCAAAGCACTTTTTGGAAGCCGAGATCGATGTGGCTACTGGGATTGCCTATTGGGGCGATTGTGATGGTGGTCGTGGGTATCTTGGCAACCATCACCTTTAATGGTGTGATACATGCAACCAATGACAATGCTTTTTGCTATAGCTGCCACGTGGGTATGGACACCATCGTAGAGGAATATGAGGCGTCAGTTCATGGCGGTGCGAACCCCGATGGATTTGTAGCCACCTGCAGTGATTGCCATGTTCCAAAAGAATTTTTTCCAAAGATGTTGGTAAAGATTAAAGCCACAAAGGACATTTACCACCAGCTGATGGGAACCTATAACCTGGAAAATTTTGAAAGCCATAGAACAGAATTGGCAACTGCAGTCAGAGATACCATGAAATCCCGTGATTCTAAAGAATGTCGCAATTGTCACAACACCGAAATTTGGGACTTCGACCAACAGTCTGATAAGGCGCAACAAAATCACAATCAGGAGTCTTGGATTGCCAAAGACAAAACCTGTATCAGTTGTCACCTCGGTTTAACGCACAACAAACCGCGTTAACCTTAAAACCGCGTAAACATTAAAACGGCGTGATCATCACGCCGTTTTTGTTTGTGTCGCCTTGCTCCAATACTAGTATTGGTCACCCTTTTGAATGCTAAAGTTAGACGCTTCTTCACCAAGGTGTTTGGCGTCGGTCTCTTGATCCAGTTTGATCATCAATCGCAGATCGTTTGCAGAGTCAGCATGAGACAGCGCGTCCTCATAGGTAATTTCACTATCGCTATACAGTTGAAACAGCGCTTGGTCAAAGGTGCACATACCAGATTCAGTCGATTTCTTCATCAACTCCTTGATCAGATGTACTTCACCTTTACGAATATGGTCTGCCATCAAGGGCGTATTTAACAGCACTTCGATAACAGCCTTTCGACCCTGTCCATCCGGTGTCGGCACAAGCTGTTGGGCGATGATGCTTCTCAAGTTTAATGACAGATCCATCCACAGCTGACGCTGCCGCTCAGGTGGGAAAAAGTGCATGATGCGGTCCAGTGCCTGGTTGGCATTGTTCGCATGCAATGTTGCCAAACAGAGGTGGCCTGTCTCAGCAAAAGCCATGGCATAGTCCATCGTTTCCTTGGTGCGTACCTCACCGATCATGATCACATCAGGGGCTTGGCGTAGGGTGTTTTTAAGTGCCACTTCAAAGGAATCCGTATCAATGCCCACCTCACGTTGACTGACGATACAGCCTTCATGCTGGTGAATAAATTCAATCGGATCTTCAATTGAAATAATATGGCCCCGTGAGTTTCGATTGCGGTGACCGATCATTGCAGCCAAGGACGTTGATTTTCCTGTTCCCGTTGCACCTACAAAAATCACCAAACCCCGTTTGGTCATGGCAATCTTCTTGAGAATATCGGGAAGACCCAGTTCTTCAAAGCGGGGAATACGCACTTCAATGCGGCGCAAAACCATCGCGACCAGGTTTCTCTGGTGGTATGCACTTACTCGGAATCGCCCTATGCCGCGTGCAGAGATGGCAAAGTTACATTCGCCAGACTCTTGGAACTCATCGACCTGTTTTTCAGTCATGACCGACAAAACGATTTCCCGCGTCTTATCAGGTGATAAAGGGCTTTTAGTCACAGGAACCAAGGAGCCGTTTATTTTCATGCTAGGTGCAACACCCGCCGTAATAAAGAGATCAGAAGCACCTTTATCGACCATTAAGCGTAAAAGCTTTTCAAATTCCATGTCGTTATTCCGTTTTCACTGAATGTTATAATGAGTCAGGCTGTTTGGCCTTGCTCTTGGCGACTTCTCGCGTAATCAAACCTTTTGCAATCAGGTTCTTGAGGCATTGATCCAGGGTTTGCATCCCAACGTTGCTGCCGGTTTGAATGGCAGAGTACATCTGGGCAACCTTGTCTTCTCGGATCAAGTTTCTGATGGCGGGTGTGCCTATCATGATTTCGTGAGCCGCTGTGCGGCCGCCACCCGTTTTTTTCAACAGGGCTTGCGAGATAACTGCCTGGAGCGATTCTGACAACATAGACCGCACCATTGATTTTTCTTCAGCGGGGAATACATCGACAATACGGTCAATGGTTTTTGCCGCTGATGTGGTGTGCAGGGTGCCAAATACCAGGTGACCTGTTTCCGCAGCGGTTAGGGCCAGGCGGATGGTCTCAAGGTCGCGCATCTCACCCACCAGAATGATGTCAGGGTCTTCGCGCAATGCAGAACGCAATGCTTCGGCAAATCCCAGGGTATCCCGATGGACTTCACGCTGGTTGACCAGACATTTTTTAGACTCATGGACGAATTCGATGGGGTCTTCAATGGTCAGAATGTGTTCAAAGCGGGTTTCATTCACATAGTCGAGCATGGCAGCCATGGTCGTTGATTTACCAGAACCGGTAGGCCCCGTCACCAGTACCAAGCCGCGTGGGTTGTCTGAGATATCCTTAAACACCTGTCCCATACCGAGATCATCCATCGTCAATACCTTTGATGGGATGGTACGGAAAACGGCACCTGAGCCACGGTTGTGGTTAAAGGCGTTGACACGAAAACGCGCCACACCGGGAACTTCAAACGAAAAATCCGTTTCAAGAAATTCTTCAAAATCCTTACGCTGCTTGTCGTTCATGATGTCATAAATAAGGGCATGAACTTCTTTATGCGACATGGCTGGTAGGTTAATACGGCGTACATCACCATCAACACGGATGAGTGGTGGCAGACCTGCAGATAGGTGCAAGTCGGAGGCTTTTTGTTTGGCACTAAATGCCAACAGTTCAGTAATATCCATTATATTCCTCTGGAAGAGCAATAGAAAAAGTCGTTGTGACAGCCTTTCGATTGGCGGTTACAATAGCAGCCATTATAACGCGATAGCTCCGACAAACACGATGTGCTGATTGTCTTCTCTAAGCAATACCCTCTCAACTTTTGGGTGAAGCATTTAGCTACCAATGTGCAAATGTACTGGCTACATTTTAATACGGTTTATTATGAACAACATAGCAGAAAGGTACATGGATATCCGCACCAAAGTGCAGAATGCTGCATTGCATCACAAGCGTTTGCCTGAAGCTGTGACGTTACTCGCTGTCTCGAAAACGGTTTCGGCTGCTGACATAAGGGCAGTCGCTGACGCTGGGTGTCGTCAATTTGCGGAAAACTATGTGCAGGAAGCCCTAACAAAAATAGCAGCGTTGCATGATTTGCCTTTGATTTGGCACTTTATTGGACCCCTGCAATCCAATAAAACCCAGGATATCGCCACCCATTTTGACTGGGTGCACAGTGTTGATCGGCTCAAGATAGCCCAGCGTCTCAATGCGCAAAGACCTGAACATTGTGCGCCATTGCAGATCTGTATACAGGTCAATATCAGCGAAGACCCTCAAAAATCGGGTGTGCTTTTGTCCGAAGTTGAGGATTTTGCTAAGACACTGACTGGTTTTGAACGTTTGCAGTTGCGCGGACTCATGGCGATTCCAGCGGTAGGGTTGTCAGAGCCTGCGTTACGGACGCAATATGGTGCCCTAAAGGCCAAGCAGGAATACCTGCAATTGCGCTTTCCGCAATGCGATACCCTATCAATGGGTATGTCAGACGATATGGAAACGGCAATAGCCTGTGGCGCGACGATGGTACGTGTGGGTACGGCGATTTTTGGCAAACGTGCGCCATCAATCGCGTTAACGGTTTAAAGGGGTTAAATAATGACAGAAATAGCGTTTGTTGGTGCTGGCAATATGACCCGATGTTTGGTGGCAGGATTGTCCTCCCATACGCCTTGGTGTGGGGTCATATTGGCTGACCATAACCCAGAAAAGTTAACAGAGCTGGCAGATAGCTTTGGTACTGCGATTGCTGAATCCAGTCAAATAGCTGTGGCACAGGCATCCGTTGTGGTGCTGGCAGTTAAGCCACAGGCCATGAAGGCAGCCTGTCTTGAAATTAGCGCCCAGCTGCAAGAGAGCAGACCGCTGGTGATTACCGTTGCAGCTGGTGTTGCCATCGCTGAGGTATCGCGCTGGTTGGGTGGTGGTTTGTCCGTTATACGCGCCATGCCCAACATTCCTGCGCAGGTACAACAGGGAATGACGGGATTGTTTGCAGGTCCCAATGTCACCGATGCCGACCAAGCCATTGCGTCACGGTTATTTGCCTCGGTGGGAGAAACGCTATGGGTGCAGAAGGAGCAGGACCTTCACGCCGTCACAGCCGTTTCTGGCAGCGGGCCTGCGTACTTTTTCCTCTTTATGGAAGCCATGCACAAATCGGCCATATCGATGGGATTGGACAGTGCTGCAGCGTTAAAGCTGGTTACCCAGACCGCCTTGGGCGCTGCTACCATGGTAAAGGCTGGCAATGAATCTCCTGAGCAGCTACGGCAACGGGTGACGTCACCCCATGGCACAACAGAACAAGCAATACGCAGTTTTGAACAAGATGGCTTGCGTACCACAGTACAGCAAGCGATGATTGCCTGTGCAAAGCGCAGTGAGACCATTGCGCAAGAATTAGCGTCTGAGGATTAAGTTATGGCAGTGGGTATGCAAATTTTAGAATTGTTGGTTAAAACAGTGGCTTGGATATTTCTGATTGCATTGGTAGCACGGTTTTTAGCACAGATTGCGCGGGCCAGCTTTCACAACCCGATAGCCCAAACTGTGGTAACCATCACCAATCCACTTTTGAAGCCTTTGCGTCAGGTGATCCCAGGTGTGGCCGGTCTCGACATCGCCTGTCTGTTGTTGGTGTTTGCAACACAGTGGCTCTATGGTGTGTTTATGGTCTTCGTCGTACATGGTGCG
>CAWUUZ010000236.1:0-2646 GCA_963925745.1 uncultured Pseudomonadales bacterium | reverse complement strand
GCGCACGCGTCGCCCCTATGAAGCGGTTGTGTTGAAAGAAAACCTGTCTGAAGAGGATATTGCGCGCGTCGCAGTGAATCAGTATTTTCTAGATGGTGTTGAAGTCAATGCAACGCTTGCCAGACGTTACCCCTTTGGTAGCACCTTCGCGCATGCCATCGGCTATGTCGGCAAGATCAATGAAACAGAGCTTAGGGAAAATGATCCAACGCTCTATGCGGGTACCTATCACATCGGAAAAACCGGTGTAGAAAAGACCTATGAGAAGGACTTGCTGGGAACACCTGGCAGCCAGCTGATTGAGACCAATGCCAAGGGCCGTATTCTGCGCGTGCTTGAGAAAACCCTGCCCACACCAGGGATCAATTTGAACCTTTTCCTCGATATCGAACTGCAACAGTTGGCAGAAAGCCTGATGACGGGACGTCGTGGCGCTGTGGTTGCTATGGATCCGAGAACGGGTGGCATATTGGCATTGGTATCGACCCCTGGTTTTGACCCCAATGCCTTTGTTACTGGTATCAGCAACGACGATTATGCCGTACTCAGAGATTCGAAGGATGTGCCCTTCTTGAACCGAGCGACCCGTGGTCTCTATCCACCGGCTTCTACCATTAAACCATTTTTGGCATTGGGCGCCTTGGCAGCGAAAGTGACGACCTGGAACTATGTGGTGGCAGATCCTGGCTACTACATGCTGCCAACCGACGACACGATCAAAAAACGCGATTGGATGGAAGGTGGCCACGCCTCGTTTGTAAGTTTGATGGCGGCCATCACCGAATCGTGCGACACCTATTTTTACGACCTAGCCTTTCGCATGAAACTGGAAACCATGCATGATGCCTTAGACCGTTTTGGATTTGGTCGGGACACCACCCTTGATGTGGACAACCAACGTGTGGGTATCAACCCGAGCCGAGACTGGAAAAAAGCCCGTCACGGCTATTCTTGGTTTGCGGGTGACACCGTTAACGTTGGTATTGGGCAGGGATATATTCTGGTGAATCCGCTGCAGATGGCGATTGCAACGACGACCTTGGTCAACAATGGCGAGTGGAAGGTACCGAGATTGGTAGACACAACCAGTGGCCCTGTCACCACAGAGCTCGCTGCTGACATTCCCGGGTCTATGTCCTTGCCAAAGGGCGATTGGGATAAAATGAAGTCAGCCATGAAGGATGTACTGCATTCGTCAAAGGGCACAGCACGTGCAACGGGCTACGGATCGAAATTCTTGATGGCAGGTAAGACGGGAACAGCCCAGACCTTTTCTCTGGGCGCGGATGAGGTGTATGAATCTGCCGATGTTGCGGAGCGGCTACGAGACCATGGTTGGTTTACCGGTTTTGCTCCCTATGCCAATCCTACTATTGTGGTCACGGTGTTTATGGAGAATGGCGAGCACGGTAGCGCCCAAGCACCCATAGCACGAAAAATGTTTGAAAGTTGGATACTCAGGGAGGAGGGCGGCTAATGCCTCAGGAATTTGTGAGAACGCTCGAGCGCGCCGCTTTTTCGAAGCGTGTTCCATTGAGTATGCGGTTACATCTGGATATGCCACTGCTGGTTCTGATCCTAACACTCTGTTTGGCAGGACTGTTTATTCTGTATAGCGCCTCTGGTGGTAATGCTGCCATGGTTGAACGCCAAGCCATTCACATGGGTATTGGTCTATTGGTGATGCTGGTTGTCGCACAGTTCGACCCACGCTTTTTTGCCCACTGGGGTTTTTTGGTCTATGGCGTCGGTGTGGCCATGCTGATCGCCGTTCTGTTCATGGGTACAACCGGTAAGGGCGCAACACGTTGGCTAGACCTACCGGGTCTGCCCGCATTTCAGCCTTCCGAAGTGCTGAAGCTTGCCGTGCCCATTATGTTGGCTTGGTACCTAACCCGATATCAGTTACCACCCAGAGCAAAGCACATCGCGGGTTCATTGCTGTTTCTGGTAATCCCCTTTGTTTTGATTATAAGGCAGCCTGACTTGGGTACAGCGTTGCTGATTGCCATCTCAGGCATCTTTGTTATTTTTCTAGCGGGTATGAGCCTGAAGTTAATCTTTGGTTTTGCCTCCAGCGTGTTGCTGATGGCCCCGGTATTGTGGCTATTTGTGATGCACGACTACCAGAAACAACGGGTGCTCACCTTTTTGAATCCTGAGAGTGATCGGTTTGGCTCGGGTTGGAACATCATTCAATCCAAAACAGCCATTGGTTCGGGTGGTCTCGAAGGTAAGGGCTATATGCTGGGAACACAGGCACAGTTAGATTTCTTGCCAGAAAGTCATACCGATTTTATCATCGCGGTCCTGGCCGAAGAAATGGGCTATATTGGTGTCGTTCTGCTGATCATGCTGTATTTGGCACTGACGACCCGAGGTGTATTTATCGCCCTGCGGGCACGCGAAAGTTTTGGACGTTTGTTGGCCGGCAGTTTAATTTTAACGTTTTTTACCTACGTTTTTGTTAATGTGGGTATGGTAAGTGGCATCCTACCTGTCGTCGGTGTGCCACTGCCTTTAATTAGCTATGGCGGTACGTCCATTGTTACCCTAATGGGTAGTTTTGGGCTGTTGATGTCGATTTCCACCCACCGGAAATTGTAGGTCTGCAAACATCATCAGCGGTACCCGGGTACAGCCATA
>CAWUUZ010000235.1:0-2614 GCA_963925745.1 uncultured Pseudomonadales bacterium | reverse complement strand
TAGAATCTAGCATCTGACTTTCATCTAACTTTAACTGGTGTGATTTTTTGAAGCGATTTCTGGCAGTCTGTCTGCTGATACCTATCATTGCGTTGTCCTTTACCAAGTTATCGGAAGATTTTTTCACGCCTGCCTTTTATCAAGATTTCACCCAGGTTTATGGCCAAGACGCCAAAGAACGGGCCACTGATTGGCGCCGTTTGTTGGGTGACCACCTCGGCAGTGAAGATCAAAAGAAGCTCGCTCAGGTCAATGATTTCTTCAACAAAAGCATCCAGTATGAATCTGACGATCTATTATGGGGGCAGGAAGACTATTGGGCTTCGCCCGTAGAAACGGTCGGTCGTGGCAAGGGCGATTGCGAAGACTTTGCCATTGCCAAGTTTTTTACCCTGGTCGCCATGGGCGTGCCAGAGGCGAATCTGCGTCTGATGTATGTGCGGCAACTAACAGTAGATGTACCGCACATGGTGTTACTCTATTTTAAAGACCCAAAGGCGATGCCTCTGGTATTGGATAACTATGACGACCGCATTATGCTTGCCAACAAGCGCCCTGACTTAAAACCGATCTACAGTTTTAATGGTGAAGGGCTGTGGCTTGCCAAGTCAGCGAGCAAGGGTCATAAGGTAGAAAATGGGCAGGTATCAGCCTGGACCCAGTTGTTGCTCAGAATAGAGCGTGGCGATATGCAAACATTCAACCCAGCGGGTTGAAGCAGCAAAAGGACATTGTGATATGGTCAAAAAACCAGAATGGCAAGACGGCTGGAGCCTCAGAACACAGCTCTTTGGGTTGGTATTGGCGATCACGCTCTTTACCTTTATGGGCTCCCTGTGGATCAGCCTGAACACCACCAAATCCTACCTGAGTGAGCAGATGGCTGTTCACGCCCAAGACACGGCCACCAGCCTGGGTCTCTCTATTTCTCCCTATATGGACAGCACCGTGCCGGGCAATGGGGTGATTGTCGAAACCATGATGGCTGCCATATTTGACTCCGGTTATTACCAGTCGATGGTGCTGACCGATGCAGACGGTGCGGTGGTTGTTAAACGCCACAATGCGGTTGTTATCGATGATGTCCCCCAGTGGTTTATTTCAGCATTTGATCTGTCACCACCGGTGATGTCTACCGAGGTCAATGACGGTTGGCAATTAGGGGGTGTGTTGCAGGTGCAGGTGCATTCGGCGGCTTCCTACGACCAGCTGTGGCTACATGGGAAACACTATATTGAGGCTGGGTTGCTGGTCTGTCTGTTAGCCTTGCTGGTGGCCCACCTGATTTTAACAGCGCTGTTAAATTCCCTGATGTTGCTTGAGAAACAGGCCATTTCTGTTGGCCAGAAAGACTTTCCCCAGATTACCAAGATTCCCCGTACCCGCGAGGTGCGGTCGGTCATCACAGCCATGAACAGCATGGTTTCTATCATTCAAAAATCCTTTGAAAAGACCAATGCCCAGGCAGAGGCGCTAACCAAACAAGTCTATGTTGATCCGCTGACGGGCTTGGGCAACGGAAAGGCCTTTGAAACCCAGTTCAAAGCGGGCTTACGGGCACTGGCGCCGCAAGACAGCGCTACCCTGGGTCGTGTGCACCTCATGTCCTTGCAGGATGTCAATGATGTGCTGGGCCCCAAAGCAGGTGATGACTATCTGAAATTGGCAGCCAGCTTGATCGATCAGGCGATTGATGCCGCGTCAGAACCTCTGGTGTATCGCGGCGGCGGTGGTATTTTTTACTTTACCATTCAGGACACAGGCGACCATGTGCTCAACCTGTGTCGCGATCTACATAATACCTTTGCATCGCTCAACAGCGCCCAGTACCCCCGAGGGTTTGCAACCATTTCGGTACAGCGTTACTACGGCAGAGACAACCTGCCTGACCTGCTAGAAAACCTTGAGGGTTTAACACAGTATTCGGTAAGCCAAGACCAAAAACGCCTTATCTATTCCGATCACAGCAGTACCGACCTTCTTGGGCTTGCGAGTTGGAAATTGGTTATTGAACGCATCATGGCTTCCCATGCAGTGCAGTTTCATTACCAGCCCGTAAAGGCAGCAAAGGAAGACGCGGTGCTCTACTTTGAGTTGTTTACCCTCTTTGTTCAGGACGGTGCTGCCCTGTCGAACAACCAGCTCTATGCAGCGGCAGAACGACTCAATCAGTCTGAGCTCCTTGATAAGCAGGTGCTGTCACAGTTGGCTTTGATTAACAATTTTGCCCCCGATGTGAAAATAGCGGTCAACCTGACCCAGCAATCATTACACAGCCTGGTATTTAGAGACTGGTTGGCGTCCTTTTTGACAGCCCACCACGACACGTTGCCCCGTTTGGTATTCGAGGTGAATGAGTCCGCTGTTATGGTTGCTGTTGAATCGAGCAAAGCATTTTTCAGTCTGTTAGCCGATTTTGGATGTGAGGTCTGTATTGAGCGGTTTGGTTCGAGTTTAACCTCATTCCAATACCTGCGTGGCTTGGATGTAGACTACCTTAAAATCGATGGCTCCTATGTCCGAGATCTAGAAAACCAACCACAGAATAGCCACTTTATTCTCGCCGTTACCCAGATTGGTCATGGCCTTGGCATCAAGGTGCTTGCAGCCCATG
>CAWUUZ010000234.1:0-3679 GCA_963925745.1 uncultured Pseudomonadales bacterium | reverse complement strand
CTCTTTACGCCAAACGTTGGTCTGTGCAGACCTAACACCCAAGGAATTCAGCTGGGTCATTGACCAGTCGGTGCAGCACAGTGGTTGCAGTGTGGTGTTGGCCTGGGTAAACCGTATCGAGCCTGCCCAATTACGGCGTCTCCAATTGGCGTCCGAGCGTCGCGATATTGCCATCTTCCTGTTCCGACCGATTAAGAAGGCCAACAACCTGCCTTACAGCCGTCTAAAACTGCACATTGGTGCCGGATCCAAACCCCTGCATATTCGTATCGACATTCTAAAACGCCGGCCTGGCTGGCCCGTATCCGGCATCGAATTTCTGGTGCCCCTGTATGGCAGCGAGTGGCAGCAGTAGCACAGAGAACAGCGCCGCTGTAGACCATGCCCTGGCTGGGCGCCAAAATGGACAGTAAAAACACCCCAAATAATCAGGTTGCTGTGTTGTAACCCCCCAACACATGGTATTTTCCCTGATGGTCTATCAACGCAAGCACAGCGACACCACCATGCGCTATGATCCAGAAGACTGATAGTGACCGCGACCCATTACCCACCGAAGACATGATATGACAAGCTCTCATATAGGCATTAAAACCGTTTCTGCACTCAAAGAGCCTGCATTTAGACGTTTTTTTTACGCCATCATTAGCAGCACACTTGCGGTGTGGCTGGTTCGATTTCTGATTGGTTGGTTGGCTTGGAGTCTCACAGAGTCCGCCTTTTGGGTCGGTGGCATCAGTGCCGCCATGATGCTACCCACACTGATACTGTCACCGGTTTTTGGCGTGGTGTCAGACCGCATCAACCCCAAAAATGGCATGATCTTCACTGCCATAGGCAACGCCCTTATCTGCTTTGCTATCGCTCTGGCCCTGTGGTGGGATCAACTCGACATTCGCATCCTGATGGCCGTTGCCTTTGCCTTTGGCTGCGTCACAGCCGCACAGGCGCCCATGCGACTGGCAACCGTGCCACAGCTGGTAAAACGCGATCAGCTGCCCAGCGCAATTGGTATCACGGCCATTACCTTTAATACCGCTCGAATCTTAGGCCCTGCTGCGGGTGCGGTACTCCTTACCCTACTACCGGCCGAGTGGATATTTGTGATTGCTGCGGGGCTTTTCTTGATCGCTATGTGGGTGATTCAATCTGTGGCACTGGTAAAACGCGCTACCACAACCGCGCCTCAGTCTCTGTTCCGCGATTTGGTCGATGGGCTGGCGGTGATAACACAGCATCAGGGTATCAAGATGGTACTGCTGCTGACCTTTGTAAATGGTGTTGTGGCCAGAACGGTCATGGAACTGTTGCCTGCTGTGGCTGGTTTGATGGCCGACGGCACAGCAAAATCCTTGGCGACATTAACCGCCAGCGCGGGCATCGGGTCCATATTAGGTGGCCTGGTTGTTTCTCAGCAATCAGGACGCGACCGAACACTGCTGCGCCTTTTGTTGGGCGCACTGATCGGCAGTGAACTCGTTCTGCTGTCCTTAAATTGGGCCTCAGGTCTTTGGGCGCTTATCCCCATTATCGCAGCGGCAAGTCTGCTGATGACCATTGCAGGTACCTGTAGCCAAGCCCTGTTACAGATGACAGTCAATGATGATTACAGAGGACGGGTGATGAGCATTTGGACTGTTGTGGCCATGGGTAGCCCCGCATTGGGTGCACTGGCGACGGGCGCATTGGCCGATTGGATGGGTATTGAGCGCGTGATCAGCGCCTCGGCACTGATCGCACTCGCAGTCACGCTGTACCTAAGTCGGTCACGCAACCAATTATTTCAATAACAACCGATTACATAGCCTGTTCTGCGCATTCTCGAATGCGCTTCACGATGGCACGCAATCCATTGCCACGGGTCGGGCTCAGATGCTTGATTAAATCCAGTTTCGAAAAAAAGGCTTCCATATCCCAGGCCAGAATCTCTTCAGCGGTTTTGCCGTGATAGGCAACCAACACCACAAAAAGCAGCCCCTTTACGATGTGTGCATCACTATCGACAACAAAGAACAGCTGGTGCCCTAGGGGATGGCAATCCATCCACACCTGACTTTGACAGCCACGAACCAGACGGTCAGTGGTTCTAAAGCTGGCATCCTGCTCAACCAGCATCTTGCCCAGGTCAATAATATAGCGATAGCGGTCTTCCCAGCTGTCAAAAAAGCTCAGGGTATCGATGAGGTCTTCTGGTGTTACATCTATGTTTAGCAATGTCATGGTGGCCAATAATTTCCTAGATTAAAAAAACAAACCCGTTGCAAGCTGTGCTTCATCGGACAAACGGTCACGGCTCCAAGGGGGATCAAAAATCAAATCGACCTTAACACCCTTAACATTGGGTACCATCGCAACGCGGTATTCGACATCACCGACCAAGACAGGTCCCATGCCACAACCGGGTGCTGTTAGGGTCATGTTGATATTGACCTGATGGCTTCCCTGGTCAACAGTGACATCATAAACCAAACCCAGATTGACAATATCTACCGGAATCTCTGGATCGTAGACCGTTTTTAAAGCCTGCCACACCTGATCTTCAACAATGTCATCACCTGCGACAGGGTCAAAATGCAGCACCTGTTTTTCCAAGCCCAAGGCATCCGCATCGGTACCATCAATTCGCAACATATTGCCATTAAAGGTCACGGTGTAATTACCGCCCAGAGACTGGGTAATGGTAATAAAGGAGCCATTCGGGATGACCGCTGGTGTGCCTGAAGGAACGACTCGTGCGGGACAGTCTCTGATCGTGGCTACCATTCTCCTTTCCAAAATACCGCTCCTTATTTGATGCTAAAGCTTTCGCCACAGCCACAGGAATCAATCACATTCGGATTCCGAAACTCGATGACAGAATTGACGCCCTGCAGGACATAGTCTATTTCCGTACCCTGAATCACAGGGACCGATTTTGGATCAATATAGAGGTTGATACCGGTGGGCAGAACCATGTGAATGTCGTCTGCAACCGCCTCATTGACCATATCCAAAACGTAGGCAAATCCTGTACAGCCACTTTCTTTAACGCTGAGCCGAACCGCAGTGGCCTGTTCATGCTGAAGCTGTTTAGAAAAATGGCGTTCTGCCTTTTCGCTCACCCGAACCAAACTCGCTGTCGGGTCAAAAGTTGAAACAGTCACGATATGTACTCCTTCATAAAAACGTTCTGGCTTTATCAATAGCAGCTGCTAAACGCTCTACATCTTGAAGTGTATTATAAAAACTAAAGGATGCGCGCACCGTACCAGAAAGACCAAATTGTTCCATAATCGGCTGCGCACAGTGGTTCCCCGTTCGCACGGCAACCCCCTGTTGATCCAAGAGCATACCCAAATCAGAGGAATGAGCGCCCTCGAGCACAAAACTCATGACACCTGATTTCATGCCTGCCCTGCCAATAATGGTAATACCTGCCTGCTGATCTGCCCAGTCTTGAGCCGTGGCAAGCAACAGGTCTTCGTGTGCACGCATCTCTGCGCGATCAAACTGGTTGAGATAATCTATGGCTGCGCCCAAACCAATGGCATCAGCAATATTGGGCGTACCTGCCTCAAATTTAAAGGGCAAATGATTGAAGGTGGTTCCTGAGAAACGCACTGTTTCAATCATTTCACCACCACCCAAAAAGGGTGGCATGCGGTCGAGTAATGCCTCACGACCCCAGAGAATACCAATG
>CAWUUZ010000233.1:0-5707 GCA_963925745.1 uncultured Pseudomonadales bacterium | reverse complement strand
AGCGCTACCGCGCCGAAAGCAGATTCCGTTGGTATGGCCGCATTGGTGTCCTGTTTGCCATCACCTTTCTGTTGGTGTTATTTACCGATATTTTTAGCAAGGGCATCGGTGCATTTCGCTCCACAAGCATTGAGATCTCCCTGACCTATGACCAGGAACTGGTGGGTATCAGCGACATCCATGACGAAAGCCAATGGATACAGGGTGACTGGGACAGTCTGATAAAGACCGCGCTTCGTGAGCGTTTCCCCGAGGTCACTGACAGAAAGGAAAAGCGCGCCCTTTACGCCTTGGTATCGAGCGCTGCTGGCTATGATTTGCGTGACCGACTGAGAGCCAATCCAGACCTACTGGGTCAAACAGAGACGCTGTGGTTAATCGCTGACGACGATGTGGATACCTATTTTAAAGGGCTCAAAGACGGCATCACAGAGGTCTCGTTTTTAGACCCCTTAGAACAGATTTTGGTTCAAAACCTTGCTGCGAATGGCGAAGCGAAGTTGTTTTTTAATTCGCGTTTCTTTACCGGTGGCGACTCTCGCGACCCTGAACAGGCCGGTATTCGTGGTGCCATGATGGGTTCGTTTTTTACTCTGATCGTTACCCTGCTGCTGTCGTTCCCGATCGGTGTGGGTGCTGCGATTTACCTTGAAAGTTTTGCCAAGAAAAACCGTCTGACCGAGTTTATTGAGGTCAACATCAACAACCTGGCGGCGGTACCTTCCATTATCTTTGGTTTGCTTGGCTTGGCGATTTTTATCAACTGGCTTCACATGCCACGCTCGGCGCCTCTGGTGGGTGGCCTGGTTCTGGCACTGATGACATTGCCCACCATTATTATTACCAGTAGGGCGGCCATTAAAGCCGTACCGCCTTCTATTCAAGAAGCGGCTATTGGTATGGGCGCTTCGCCACAGCAGGTGGTCTGGCACCATGTGTTGCCCCTCGCTATGCCTGGCATGCTCACCGGCGCCATTATTGGTATGGCACAGGCACTGGGAGAAACCGCACCGCTGTTGATGATCGGTATGGTTGCCTTTATTGTTGATGTGCCCGGCGGTTTTACCGATGCCGCAACTGCCCTGCCCGTACAGATATTTTTGTGGGCCGACAGCCCAGAACGCGCCTTTGTTGAAAAAACTTCAGCAGCCATCATGGTGTTGCTGGGATTTTTGATTTTAATGAACACGACTGCCGTGTACCTGCGTAAGCGACTCAAGAGAACCTGGTCATGATAAAAGATACCCTCGAATTGCAACAAAACCATACGACGGTCGGCCAGATTCATTCTGCCAAACCCAAGATGGAGATTCGCAACGTCAATATTTTCTACGGCGACAAACAGGCGATCTTTGACGCCAGCCTAGACGTTGGCAAAAACGAAGTCATTGCGATGATTGGCCCTTCGGGTTGCGGTAAGTCGACCTTCTTGCGCTCATTAAACCGTATGAATGACACCATCGACAGCTGCCGTATCGATGGCAAGATTACCCTTGATGGTGATGACATCTATGCAAGTAACCGCGACATCGTTGCCCTACGTGCACGGGTTGGCATGGTTTTTCAAAAGCCCAATCCGTTCCCCAAAAGCATCTATGACAATGTGGCCTATGGTCCACGCATCCATGGTCTCACCGACCACAAGAGTGAGTTGGATGAACTGGTCGAAAACAGCCTGCGCAAAGCCAGTATCTGGGAGGAAGTCAAAGACCGACTTCATGCACCCGGCACCGGTTTGTCAGGTGGACAGCAACAGCGACTCTGCATTGCGCGTGCCATTGCCGTTAGCCCTGAAGTCATTTTGATGGATGAGCCAGCGTCTGCATTGGACCCCATTGCAACCGCCCGTATTGAAGAGCTGATTGAAGAGTTAAGCCACAATTACACCATTGCGATTGTGACCCACAGCATGCAGCAAGCCGCACGGGTTTCACACCGAACAGCCTATTTCCACATGGGCAAATTGATCGAAGTGAATCCCACCAAGCAGGTATTTACCATGCCACAACATGAATTAACCGAAGCCTATATCACTGGCCGGTTTGGCTAAGGAGAATCAAATGGAGCATATAGTTAAGCAGTTTGACGGCGAGCTCGAAAGCATCCGTACCCGACTCATGGAAATGGGCGGTCGCGTCGAACAGCAGTTAACCCTTGCGCTGACAGCCATCAACGACATGGATACGGCACCCGCTGAAAAAGTGTTGAATGACGAAGAAAAGATCGACCAGATGGAAGTCGATATCGACGAAGACTGTATTCTGGTTATTGCGCGTCGACAGCCAGCTGCCAGCGACCTGCGGTTGATCATATCGGTTACCCGCGCAGTGCGCGACCTAGAGCGTATCGGCGATGAAGCAGCCAAGATTGTCAAGCACGCCATCGAGTTGGTGGAACAGGGTGGCTCTCCTTCAGGCTATACCGAGGTGCGACACATTGGTAAGGCGGTGCTAGAAATGCTGCATTCCAGTTTGGATGCCTTTGCGCGCTTTGATGCCGATACAGCGATGGATACGATCAAGACTGACCGACAAATCGATCAGGATTACCGTACCGCGCTGCGTGCCTTGATGACCTACATGATGGAAGACTCGCGCAGCATCGGTCGCATCCTGAATGTTATCTGGGTGATCCGTGCCTTGGAACGTATTGGTGACCACTCAAAGAACCTCTGCGAGCAGATTGTCTACATGGTGAAAGGCCAAGACATTCGTCACCTCGATGACGATGCGTTTTAAAAATTTACTGCCCTGACCCAGACCCAGGACCCGACTGAGGCTCCCGCTTCAGTCGGGCTTTTCTTCCAATAGAATCGCCCGCACAAATCCCCCCGCTAAAGCACCCATCAAGATCAGCGTACTGACAAAGCACACGGCGTGTTCCAGATCAGTCAGTGGTCTTTTCAGTCTTTTTCTTTGTCGTCCGCGCCTTCGATTTTGGCCGACCGTTATGCCATACGATCTTGCTTTTGTTACCTGCCAGCGCATCAAATGCAAAATCATCAACAGTGAGCATATCAAGCACATCGGCTTCATAGGCGACCATAAAGCGGTGGTCCTCCTTACTGATCAACTGCGCCTTGAACGCTTCATCAACACGCTGTTCTGGGTGCAGCGCCATCATCGACAGTTCTTCTTTGGCAAAGGCCTTGTCGACCACTTTATACAGACCAGCCGCTCGCTCGTTGTCCTTCAGCAAGGCGTTGTACCGTGCCAGTGGGTTCTCTTGCTGCCCTTTCTCTTGGGTCTGCCAGGTGTCCTCTAGCAGATAGCTACGCAGGGGCGTATCAGTCGAAATATCCCGAGCGATGTCCGATATCAGCGTGTCAGAAGGCATTGACCAACGTTTGCCCAGTGGCATCACAACAGGACGAACCAAAGCGGCAACCGTTCGGTTCGGCAAATTATCGAGTATTTCGTCAATAGCGACTTCGGCCCGATACAGCAAGAATTCACAGCTATAACGCATCAGCGACTCTTCGCCGGCTACTTTGGTACCTTCGTGCCACTGTTTAAGCACCATGGATGTCATATAGAGATTGGATAAAACATCCCCGAGTCTGGCCGACAGCATTTCCCGAAATTTCAGCGAACCGCCCAGAGTTCCCAAGGCAACATCGGCTAACAGGCTGAATGACGCACTGAAACGATTAACGCCTCGGGCATAGCGCGCGGCGCTACCCGTAAAGGGCGTATCCCCGGTTGGAATACCCAGTGCTGCGGTCAATGAACGGGCAACGTTTCCAGCCGCCATACCAATATGGCCAAATATGGCTTTGTCGAACGCCCCGGTATCATCGGCGTCATTGGCTTCCAGCTCTTTCAGAACCCAGGGATGGCACCGAATGGCACCCTGACCAAAGATTATCAGGCTGCGCGTCATGATATTCGCCCCTTCAACGGTAATCGCTACCGCCGTCGAGGAATAACCAGTTCCCAGATAGTTTCGTGGCCCCAACGTCACGGTCTTGCCACCATGAACATCCATGGCATCAATCACCATCTGGCGTTGAAACTCGGTCAACTGACTCTTCAGGATGGCAGAGGGTACTGCGGGTGTTTCACCGGCATCCAGCATATTTGCGGTATGACTCACGGTTGCGCGGGCAATGTAGGCCATGGATGCAATGCGCGCCAACGGCACCTGCACGCCTTCCATATCCGCAACCGGAATATTGAACTGACGACGAATGCGGGTAAAACCACCGGCCAGGCCGATCATATAGCGCCCCGTTCCGCTGGCACCTGAAGGCAAGGTAATGCAACGCCCGACCGACAAACATTCAACCAACATACGCCAGCCTTGGCCCGCCATGTCAGCGCCGCCAATCAGCCAGTCCATCGGGATAAACACATCCTTGCCTATGATCGGTCCGTTCATAAATGGGCTGCCAAGCGGCATATGCCGACGACCAATTTCCATGCCATCGGTATCGCGCGGAATCAGCGCACAGGTAATACCGATATCCTCGATATCGCCCAGCAACCTGTCTGGGTCGAACATACGAAATGCCAGCCCGACCACGGTGGCAATCGGCGCCATTGTGATCCAGCGTTTTTCAAAATTGAGCCGTAAACCTAAGACTTCTTTGCCGTCGTGCATGCCTTTGCAGACAATGCCGGTATCCGGAATAGAGGTGGCGTCAGATCCGGCGCGAGGTCCGGTCAGACCAAAACAGGGAATTTCACGGCCATCGGCCAGTCGTGGCAGGTAATGGTCTTTCTGCGCTTGGGAGCCGTACTTGAGCAATAACTCACCAGGGCCGAGCGAATTGGGTACGCCAACAACAATCATCAGCGTTTGGTTGACTGACAATTTCTGCAAGACCGCCGATTGCGCTTTGGCTGAGAACCCCAGACCACCATACTCTTTTGGGATAATCATCCCGAAGAAGCCGTTTTTCTTCAGATATTTCCAGACGTCCGCCGGTAAATCAGCGCGCTCGACGTCAATATCCCAGGCACTGCACATGCCCGCGACGACACCACACTGATGGTCTATGAAAGCCTGCTCTTCTTCGGTCAGTCCGCTATTGCGATTGTTCAGAAGCACGCGCCAGTCCGGCCGACCTGAAAACAGTTCACCATCCCAACCGACCGTTCCGGCTTCCAGAGCAACCCGCTCGGTCTCGGAAACCTTCGGTGCAGCCTGCTTGTAGAGGGCAAAGAGTTTCGGCGTCAACCAATAGCGGCGAATAGACGGCAATCCACCAATGGCGGTGCCGATAGCGGCGAGAAAGAGCACGGAGCCGAGTACAGGGCTCTTTAACAAGAGGGCTATCACACCAACAGCGGCAAAACCGATAGTGAGCGCTACAGCGCCCATCTCACGACGCAAAATGAGGATGCTGACAATAATCGCCAACACCAGAATCAACACATGGTTCATAGTGATCTCCCAATCGTTAAAATGACACGCAACAATCAATAGCTGGTCTAACCCTGAGCGTTTTTAACTGCTGTTGTTACCACTAACAGGGTGAGCCAGAGCGATGATTGTAGAACATTTGTTTGAAACTTAGCGACTTGTTGGCCAACTTGCCAATGTTAAGTCGACCTTTTCGAAGTTTTTGGTCACAGCAGCATGGTTTATACGGACAAACGAGCTTGCTAGATCTTGTTAGACCTTGCAGAGGTTACCCTGTTGGAAAATGTCTTATTTCAAACAAAACAAAAAATCCATCGTTTGAAAAACGAAAAGATGTAGT
>CAWUUZ010000232.1:0-3150 GCA_963925745.1 uncultured Pseudomonadales bacterium | reverse complement strand
TGACCTATGGCATTGATGAAGGTGCTGACTTTCGGGCAGTTGATATTCGTTCAAAGGGCATGCTTACCGAATTCCGCGTAGAACGCCCCGGTGATCTGGCTGACTTGCAGATCGCATTGAAACTGCCTGGTAATCACAATGTGCTTAATGCCCTTGCTGTTGTTGCTGTAGCGACCGATGAAGGCATTAGCGATGCGCACATTGTTGCTGGACTTAACGGTTTTGAAGGCGTTGGTCGCCGATTCCAGGTACAGGGTGAATTTGAAGTGTCAAATGGTCAGGTGTTGATGATTGACGACTATGGTCACCACCCACGAGAAATTGACGTGACCATCGATGCCATTCGTAGCAGCTTTCCAGACCGCAGATTGGTGACCCTGTTTCAGCCACACCGCTATTCGCGTACCCGTGACCTGTATGAAGATTTTGTCTCGGTGTTGTCCCGCGTGGACGTGCTGTTGCTGTTGGATGTCTACTCAGCGGGTGAAGAAATCGTCGCTGGGGCTGATACCCGAAGTCTGTGCCGATCGATCCGACAGCGTGGTCGTGTCGATCCCATTTATGTAGAGGACAAGCAGGATATAAGCGCTATTTTGCGCGATGTGCTGCAAGACAATGATTTGTTTTTAACCCAGGGTGCAGGTGACGTTGGCACGTTGTCAGCTGCCTTGGCTGCCAGCAAACTCGGATTGAAGGAGTCTTAACGGATGTCGTGGGGTAATACCAGCCAGCCAAAAAAAGGGGCGACCCTGAAAAAAACGTCTGCAAAGACGCGGCTGCATTTCCCTGCGCTCAAGATTCGTGTACGCCATGTCCTCGTTACCCTGGGACTGGTTGTGGTCAGCTGGATTGCAGTCGCTAGCCAAACCGCCTTTGACTCGGTGCGATTGCCCGGATGGCCTGTTGAATCTGTGGTATTTGATCAGGTGTTGATCTATCAGGATGTTGGACAGTTTGACCAACTTTTGAAATCGGTCGTTGGACGCAACCTGTTGGTGACATCGGTACAGGACATCAAGGCCGACATTGAAGCCTTACCCTGGATCGCAACGGCAGAGATACAGATTGATTGGCCGGGGGTTTTGACCCTAGACGTGATCGAAGAGCGGCCCGTAGCGATATGGAACGACAATGAATTGATCAGTCAAACCGGAAAATTGTTTCAGGCAGACACCAGTGATTTTGATTTGCCACGGCTATATGGCGACATCGCGCGGTTGGATGATGTCATGACCAACTACTTGAATTTTAACCGAGCGCTGTTCGACTTTGGCCAAATTGTTCATGAACTACACCTCACATCAGGGGGTAGCTGGACGCTTGAAACGGAAACAGGCTTGTTGATTCGGTTAGGTGGCAGTGATGTCTTGGCGCGATTTAACCGGTCATTACAGTTCATGGACACAGCACGACAGCAGTTGGCATACATCGATTATATTGATGCCCGTTACAACAACGGCATTGCATACAAATTGTTAAAGAAAGCAGGAGCAGCTTCAGCATGACGACATCTAAAAAAGGGCAACTCATTGTCGGGCTGGATATCGGCACATCAAAGGTAGTCGCAATCGTCGGCATGGTTAGCGCAGACGGTACTATCGACATTATTGGCTTGGGTTCACACCCTTCCAGAGGCATGAAAAAAGGTGTCGTGGTCAATATCGACTCTACCGTGCAGTCGATTCAGCGCGCGATAGAAGAAGCCGAATTGATGTCGGGTTGCGATATCCATTCTGTGCAGGTCGGCATTGCTGGCAGCCACATTCATGGCCAAAACAGCCATGGCATTGTCGCCATCAAGGACAAAGAAGTGGTTGAGGCTGATATTGAACGTGTCATCGATGCCGCGCGTGCTTTGGCGATTCCCGCAGATCAGAAGATTTTGCATATCCTGCCACAGGAATATCTGATCAACAGTCAGGATGGTATCAAGGACCCACTGGGTATGAGTGGTGTGCGTCTTGAAGCACGGGTGCATGTCATTACCGCAGCCAGCAACGCCGTACAGAATATTGAAAAATGTGTGCGTCGCTGTGGGCTTGAAGTAGACCAAATCATATTAGAACAACTCGCTTCTGCGGATGCTGTACTCACTGATGACGAAAAAGAATTGGGGGTTTGCCTGGTCGATATCGGCGGTGGTACCACAGACATCGCGATATACACCGAGGGCGCTATTCGCCATACCGCTGTTATCCCTATCGCGGGTGATCAGGTGACCAATGACATCGCCATGGCCTTTGCCACACCCACCATCCATGCCGAAGACATCAAAATTAAATATGCCTGTGCCCTGGCGCAGTTGGCACACGAAGATGAAACCATTCAGGTACCCAGTGTCGGTGACAGGCCATCTCGGTCTTTAACCCGTCAAGCCTTGGCAGAGGTTGTTGAGCCAAGGTATGAAGAGCTGTTTACCCTGATACAGTCAGAAATTAGACGTTCTGGTTACGAAGACATGATTCCTTCTGGGATCGTGTTAACGGGTGGTACGTCCAAGATGGAAGGGGCCGTTGACCTCGCTGAGGAGGTATTCCACATGCCTGTTCGACTGGCCAGCCCTCACAACGTCACAGGAATGGCAGACTTTGTTTGCAATCCGATTTACGCAACGGGTGTGGGCTTGCTCATGCGTGCTGCCAAATCGATAGATCCACAAAAAACACAAAAACAACATTACAAAGACAGCAATGCCGGATTTTTTGTCAATGTAAAAGAGTGGTTCCAACGCAATTTTTAATAAGAAACTTGAAAATGCTGCTGAAGTAATGGGCTTGAGCAGTTTCATGAAAGGAGCAGGAAAATGCCATATAAAGAGACTGAAATACATCACTCAAATCATGACATGTTTACCATTGTCGATGATGTACAGGGTGCCGCAATCATTAAGGTTGTCGGTGTAGGCGGTGGCGGTGGTAATGCAATCCAACACATGCTTGCTAAAAAAATTGAAGGCGTAGAATTTATCTGCGCGAACACAGATGCGCAGGCATTGAAAAAGCACAATGCCCCGATCAGTGTTCAGCTCGGTAGCAGTCTGACCCGAGGCTTAGGTGCTGGCGCCAAGCCAGATGTCGGCCGACAGGCTGCACTGGACGACCGCGAGCGTATCGCTGAGGTGCTAAAAGGCGCTGATATGGTATTTATTAC
>CAWUUZ010000231.1:0-2797 GCA_963925745.1 uncultured Pseudomonadales bacterium | reverse complement strand
GTTGATAGAGGATGAACCACCCAGGGCTTTACCCCGTGGCGTATGGAGTGTTCGACCATTGACGCCAGGTTCGGGGTCCGTGTGGTATTGCCAGCACAGCCGTTCGGTATTCATGGGATAGGACAGGGCCGTCGGCATCTGAATAAAAATACTGCGGTCACTGCCACCAGCTTCCAGCAACAGGACGCTGTGTTCACCGCTTTCAGTAAGGCGATCGGCCAGCACACAGCCAGCAGACCCAGCGCCTACAACGATGTAGTCAAAAGCTTGTTTTGTCATAGTGGTCTTCTCTTCATCCTTGATCAATAGGGGCGTTCGAGTTCGCCTGTTTCAACAAAAACGCTTTTAATCTGGGTATAGTGGTACAGCGTTTCGATACCGTTTTCACGGCCGATACCCGATTGTTTGTAACCCCCAACAGGCATTTCAGCCGGAGAATTACCCCAGGTATTTATCCAACAAATACCCGCCTGCAACCTATTGATCACCCGAGTGGCCCGGCTAAGATCGCGCGTGAATACACCCGCTGCCAACCCATAAATGGTGTTGTTGGCCCGTGCGATGACTTCCGCTTCATCTTGAAAACGCAATACCGACATCACTGGTCCAAAAATCTCTTCCTGAACCTGTGGCATGGAGTCGTCGCAATCGACCAATACGGTTGGTGCAACAAAGGCACCCTTTCCAAGGCCATTTTCGGTAACGCGGTTACCGCCACACAGCAGGGTGGCGCCTGCATCAATGCCGAGCTGTATAAAGGACATCACCTTTTGTAGGTGTTTTTCAGAAATCAAAGCACCGACCTGGGTGTCAGGGTGGGTGGGATCACCAATAACCATGGATTCTGTTCGTATTTTCAACTCAGCAATAAAGTCGTCATAGATATCGTTGTGTACAAAGACGCGCGTACCATTGGTGCACACCTCGCCCTGGGTATAGAAATTCGCCAGCATGGCACCCGAGACGGCTGTTTCAATCGCTGTATCGGGGAATATGATGAGGGGTGATTTTCCGCCCAATTCCATGGTCACCTGCTTTAGCGTGGCCGCTGAATCTGCCATCACCCGCTTTCCGGTTCCACATTCGCCCGTGAATGAGATTTTTGCGATATCAGGGTGTGCAGTCAGCATCTGTCCTGCGCGGTAGTCACCCAAGATGACATTAAATACGCCGTCTGGAACGCCAGCCTGGGTGTAGATTTCTGCCAGCTTTAATACTGACAGGGGTGTCTCTTCCGAAGGCTTAAAAATCATGGCATTGCCTGCGGCGAGCGCAGGGCCTGACTTCCAGCACGCTATCTGAATGGGGTAGTTCCAAGCGCCGATGCCGCCGCAGATACCCAAGGGTTCTCGGCGTGTATAGAAGTAATTGCTGTCACTTAGCTGTTGGTGTTCGCCCTGAATTTTATCCGCAAGACCTGCATAATATGCAATAACATCAGCACCGGTTTGAATATCAACCACCAAGGCTTCTTGAATTGGTTTGCCGGTATCCAACACTTCCAGCATTGCCAGCTCATCGTTATTGTCTCTGAGCAACTGCGCCGCCTTAGCAAGAATGCGTCCGCGCTCTAGCGCAGGCATGGCCGACCAGACTGCCTGCCCAATATGTGCTGAAGCGATGGCTGCAGCCATGGCTTTCTCATCGGCCTGTGCGATAGTCGCCAGCTGTTCACCCGTAGCCGGATTGATCGTGGTAAAGGTCTCAGTTGGCTGCGACTGGTAGTATCTGCCATGGATATAGTGTTGTTTCAGTGTCATGGGTCGTTCATTTCCCTAATGATGGGTGGCGTGTAGCATTCGATTCAATTGCCCTTTTTGGCGCTCGACATTATCGACTTATTAAAAAACGCACTTTGGGGGGATATTCGAGGAGGCCCTGATGCAAAGAGCAGGGTGCTGGTGCTTAGACGGCCAAAAGGCATCTGTGGACATACCAACAGAGGGTGCAGAGGCACTATAAGCAGCAGATTTGAAAATTCGGGTCGCTTTATTCAGCAGGTGCAACCAACGATGTTTCCTGTTGAAGTGCTGAAAACAAGACAATAGGCCATCTTTGGATAATCGGATATCCACAGGGATGACGTTGTGTGTTTTTAGAAAAAACAGCTGGAGTAAGGGTATTTTTGACGTAGATGTGACTTGCTGGTTTGGAAATGTAAAACAAAGATAAAGGATAGTTACGTACCTTAGGATTTCAAGGCTTATCATTCTAGCATATTCTGACCTTCATAACCATTGAGCACAGAATGGCTTCAAGGGTTATGCAGGGTGTAAGCACCCTGCATGCATCGGTTTAAATCACTTACACCTTGAGACTATTGAGCCACTGCTTCAATCGCTCGGCGGGTAAGGCGCCCGACTGTCTTGCAAGCTCTCGACCGCCCTTAAATACCGCCAAGGTTGGAATGCTCTGAATACGGTACTGCGCTGCGATTGCTTGGCACTTTTCGGTATCCACCTTGGCGAATTGAAATGTGGGTTCCATCTCGTGAGCAACGCGCTCAAAAACGGGTGCCATCGCCTTGCAGGGTCCACACCATGCTGCCCAAAAATCAACAACAACGGGCAAATCCGACTGGCCAACATGTTTGGCAAAGGAGGCATTATCGAGGGCAACGGGTTTACCCAAAAAGAGGGGCTGCTTGCACTTGCCACATTTGGGGCTGTCGCCAATTCTTTCATAGGGGATATTGTTGCTAACATGGCAACTCGGACATACCACTTTCATGTGCACCTTCCTGTCGTAGGGATCTCATTATATTAGGATATTCTAAAGTAACGAGCGTGCCTTTGTC
>CAWUUZ010000230.1:0-3541 GCA_963925745.1 uncultured Pseudomonadales bacterium | reverse complement strand
AGGTTATCCGTCTTATGTCTATTGAAACGCAACTTCACCACTTTCTTTCTACGCTGACTGATCCCAATGCCGACCGTCCTTTGTCAGAGACGTTAACGGTTTCCGCACTGTCGGAAACTGACACCACAGTTACAGTTGCTTTGACCTTGCCCTATGTTGCGGGTCTGTTTGGTCGCGGATTGCATGGATTACTCATGACCGGTCTGCAAGAACTGGTTGGCGATCGCACCTTAAATCTGTCGATTGATTGGAATGTGGTTGCGGGCGATTTGTCGCAGCGGCACGAATCAATCAAGGACGTAAAGCACATTATCGCGGTGGCATCAGGTAAGGGCGGTGTTGGCAAAAGCACCACAGCAACCAATGTTGCCTTGGCGCTGCACCAGCAGGGTGCCAAGGTGGGTATTTTGGATGCCGACATCTATGGTCCCAGCCAAGCAATGATGTTGGGTGTGGCACCGGGTACCCGTCCTGAGGTAAAGGACGAAAAGTGGATGTATCCGGTTACGGCGCTTGGCATTAAAAGCATGTCTATGGCCTACCTGATCGATGAGTCGCAACCCATGGTGTGGCGTGGTCCCATGGTGAGCAGTGCGTTGCAACAGATGTTGTTTCAAACCCTCTGGGGCGAGTTGGATTATTTGATTGTTGATATGCCACCGGGAACGGGCGATATTCAACTCACGTTTTCGCAAAAAGTGCCTGCCACAGGGGCCTTAATTGTCACAACGCCACAGGACATTGCCTTGCAGGATGCGGTTAAGGGCATAGAAATGTTCAGAAAGGTCAACATTCCTGTTCTGGGCATTGTTGAAAACATGTCGATGCATATCTGCTCCAATTGCGGGCATGAAGATGCGATTTTTGGTGAGTTGGGCGGCGCTAAGATTGCGGATACCTACCAGACACGGCTGCTCGGCAGCATGCCGCTAGACAGCAGCATTCGCCAGCAGGTTGACGGTGGCAAGCCATCGGTAGTCAGTGAGCCTGACAGCATTGTTACTGCAAAGTACCATCAAATAGCCTTGGGATTGGCGGCTGAAGTGGCACGGGCAGTCAGTCAGCTACAACCACTGGCCTCTATTGAGATTTCAGAGGATTAAAACATGACAGCGTTAAAGAAAGGATTACAGCAGGTGAGTCTGTGGACAGCTGCTGCGGTATTGGGTCTGAGTATCGCGCCCTTGGCGTCTGCAGAAAACAGAACCTTTGTACCAGGTCAGGATGTCACTGTTGTGAAATTGCTCAGTTCTGCAGACCACTACGCTGTGGTGCTGGGTCTGGGTAGACTCGAAAGTTCCACACGGAACCTCGGCTATCTGGCCTATGAACAGCAGGGCACACTGCAATCTTTGGGTCTGGGTTCTGGCTCAACGACAGCCTATTCAGTAAGACGACTGTCCTTTAAGGGTGAGGCCTTTGACGATCCGCAGCAGCCACTAGATAGGTGGTTGCAGGGTATGAAATTTGACCTCTTTTTGGCCGACACCCAGATTGGCAGCAACTACGCTTGGCAGGGTGTGGGTATTGGCGCGGGTTTGCTGGTCTCTCCCCTGGGTAAAGACACACCGCTGCATCTCACTGTCGGTGCAGATGTAGAGCCCTCGTTCACACAGCTGTCTGGCACCAGCACCGATCAGTACCAACTGAATACCTATCAAGAAGCTGAGTATTTTCTGACCGAAGCCTTGGGTGTCACGGTGCGCCACAGCAGTCTCAGTACCGGCAACGGTCTGTCACTTAACGAGAAGGTCAGTGAACTGTGGTTTGGGCTGCGGTTTATGTTCTAAATGCGGTTTTGTGTTTGGCACTTGATCGTGCTGACATAAAGTGAGGGCAGGGAAATGGCTCAGGATAAAGCTGAAACCGGTGATTTACAGAAATGGTTGTCCGAGATAGGGGCTGGATTAGACACCTATCTGACCTTTAAGCATCCTGACGCCATGGCGAATTACCATCAGTGGCACGACTACCTTGACATACCCTTGCCAGAAAAGGGTATTGGCATCGAGGCGGTTACTGCAGACCTTGTGAATCACGTGATTCCCTTTGGATCGGCAATTACCAAGCCGGGTTTTACAGGCTATATCACAACGGGATCGACCGTAGCCTCGACACTGGCAACGACAGCCGCCAGTATTGCCTCCCCTCAGCGGTATAACAATAACGCCTTTAGTTTTTTAGAAGAACTGTCCCTCGACTGGTTGGCCGAACTGTTTGGTATTGGACACTTAAAGGGTGTCTATAGCAGTGGCGGCTCGGTGGCCAACTTAATTGCCTTGGGCGCAGCGCGCCAGTCAGCCTTCGAGAAGATCGGTATAGATCCAGCCATGCAGGGCGTTGGTCGACCCGTGAGTCTGTACGCCAGTGCAGAATGTCACCACACCATTCAGCGTTCTGCTGGTGTCTTGGGTGTGGGTCGGCAGTCCGTCAAGCTCATAGCCTGTGACAACCATGGCAGGATGCAGGTCGATCTGCTTGAGAAGGCCATACAGGATGACCTTGCAGCAGGTGTGCTGCCTATGGCCATAGTCGCCAATGCGGGAACCACCAATACCGGTGCGATAGATCCGCTAAAGGCCATTGGCGAGATCGCTCTTAAATATGACATCTGGTATCACATTGATGGCGCTTACGGGCTGCCGGGCATATTGGATGAGACCTTGGCACCGCTGTATGATGGCTTGGAATTGGCAGACTCTGTCATTGTAGATCCCCATAAGTGGCTTGGTGCACAGGTCGGAGTTGCTACAACCTTTGTACGCGACAGGCAGCTGCTACAGCGCGCCTTTACCCAAGAACCATCCGATTACCTTGAGGGGTCTGTTGAGGGATCTGTTGCGTCTTCTGGAGCGGGTGGTCTTGCGAATGCGCATTCTATGGATGGCTTTGGTATTCCCTATTTTGATTTTGGTGTTGAATTGAGTGCACCGCCACGGGGTGTCGCCGTGTGGGCCATGATTCGTGAAATTGGCGCCGAGGGTATGAGAGACCGTATCAAGCGTCACAATGCCATGGCGCGTCAGCTGTCGGTATTGGCACATACACATCCCCGACTAGAGGTGCTCAGCGAGCCGACCCTGTCGATATGTTGTTTCCGCTATGTCCGAGACGGCATTGGGGATCTGAATGATTTTAACCAACGGCTGTGTCGTTCTTTGATCAGGGAAAATACCCTGTTGCCCAGTACCACAAGGGTAAGGGGTGCGCTGGCAATTCGGCCTTGTTATGTGGGCGCGCGTGCAGAGATGGGGCAGGTGGCAGAATTGGTTACGGCAGTGGTGCGTATTGGCGATGCGATGTTTGAAGCGGCACGCACAGGGCATTAGAACCCGACGATGGGCCGTCCGCCAAAGGTGCCGCTATGAATTTCTATGCGGCTGGTGAGCTTGTCGCCGCTGTACTGCTCTACCTTGATGGGAATAAAGCCATAATCCATGGCGACCCAGTAGTGTTTTGACACTGAGGGATGCCTTGGATCACGCTGTATTAAGAGCATGGCGCTCATCATGCCCACACCCGTTTCAATGATGGCATGGCG
>CAWUUZ010000229.1:0-7797 GCA_963925745.1 uncultured Pseudomonadales bacterium | reverse complement strand
TGATCAGCTTGCCGGTGTTGCCGATCCTCTGGGCAAACAGTGCCTTGAACAGTACCATTCCAAGCAGCTTTTCGGTTTTGGGGTTGGGCATCGCCTTAGAGGCATCGCCTCTGACCCTGCTCGCCTATCTGGGTGGTATTTCGGCGTCTACCGGGCTGACCGTTTTGGCAACAATTGCCTTGGCATCGATGACGCTCAACCATGTAGCCATGCCCTTTCACCAACCCAAAAAGAATGAAGACATCTACATTTGGTTGCTGTGGATTCGCCGATTTCTGATTGTGTGCATTATTTCAGCGGCCTATGTCATGCATCTTTTTTGGGGCAAATCCTATCCGTTGACCACATTGGGCTTGGCCAGCTTTATAGGTACCCTTCAATTTCTTCCCGGTATCATTGGAACCCTGTATTGGGCTGGCGCAAACAAAAACGGCTTTATAATCGGTTTGCTTGCCGGGGCAGCAACCTGGTTTGCAGCAACCAACTACCCCCTATTTTCAACGGCCCTATTAGCGTTGGCAGAATTGCCCTTGCAACAGGGATTGGGCGCAGAGACCTGGATGCTTGCCGCTATTGCGTCTCTCACGGTCAATATCATCTGCTTCGTTTTCTTTTCTTGGCTGACGCCTACCTCCCTAGATGAAAAGGCGGCCGCCAACGCTTGTATGCAAAACAGCCTGGTTCGGTCTAGGCGCCGAGAATTGTCTGCTGCCAATATTCCAGACATCATTTCTAGCCTATCCCATGCGCTAGGCGACATCAGCGCTCAACGCGAGGTAACGCGGGCCTTGGCTGATCTCAACTATGCTGATGATGAATCGAGACCCAACTCTCTCAGCCGTCTCAGAGACCAAATTGAAAGCAACCTGTCGGGTTTGATGGGGCCTGGCGTAGCCCAGTCGGTGGTCAAACGCTATCTGCCCTTTGTAGATGCCAGCGATACGGAAAACCACGACATCAATGTGATTGAAGACCAATTGGAGTCTTACCAAAATCGTTTAACAGGACTTGCAGCTGAGCTAAACCATCTGCGCCGTTACCACCGTGAAACATTAGAAAACCTACCCATGGGTGTCTGTTCCATCGGATTAAACGGCAAGATTATTATGTGGAACCAAGCCATGACAGACATTACTGGATTGTCGGCCAGTGATTGTATTGGTGAGGGGCTGAACGCACTTCCTTCCGTATGGCAGCACCTATTGACCGATTTTTTAGCAGGCATTGAAAGCCACCGCTATCGGCATCAGGTCATTGATGGTCGCAAAAGCCGTTGGCTCAATCTCCACAAAGCGGCATTGCCGACACAGACTTTAGGTTGGGTCGAGGGCAATGTCATCATGTTGGAAGACCAATCAGAATTACAACACCTTGAGGATGAGCTGGTACATGCGGACAGACTCGCTTCCATAGGTGGGCTAGCGGCAGGTGTTGCCCATGAAATTGGCAACCCGGTGACAGGAATCGATTGTCTGGCTCAGGACCTGATGTATGAGGAAAACAGCGACGACATCAGAGAAATTGGCCAGCAAATACGCAGCCAAACCCTCAGAGTTACCAAAATTGTCCAGACCTTGGTTAACTTTGCCCATGGCAGCAAAACCACCCAACAAGAACACCTAGACCATGACATTCATGCCGTTATTGATGAGGCCATAGGACTACTGAATCTGTCCCGTCAAAGTCAGGACGTCAATTTTGTCAACGCGGTACCTGAGGGCGTTTTGGTACCCTGTGACCCCCAGCGCCTCGCACAGGTTTTTATTAACCTTCTCAGCAATGCCCGTGATGCCAGCCAACCGGGGCAGGATGTGATTGTTGGACTCTACGGCGCCATAAGCACGCACCGGGTTATAATCGAAATACGAGACCAGGGAACCGGAATCCCTACAGATGTACTTGAAAGGGTATTGGAGCCTTTTTTCACGACAAAGGGTGTCGGAAAGGGAACAGGCTTGGGTCTTTGGCTCACCTACAGCATCATTGAAGAGCATTTTGGGCAGATAAACTTCGAATCACCACCTTCGGGGCTGAAAGAAAAAGGCACAAGGGTTATAATCACCCTGCCTAAGACGCAACTGTCTGTGGTTAGCAAGGATTCTGTATGAAGCATATTTTAATCGTTGAAGATGAAGTTATCATTCGTAGTGCCCTGCGTCGTTTACTCGAACGTAACGGTTACCGTGTGAGCGAAGCAGAATCCGTTTCTCAGGCATTAGAATATCCGCTCAACAGCATTGACCTTGTTATCAGCGACTTGAGACTGCCAGGCGCCTCCGGCACCGATCTGATTGCACTGGCGCATCCGGTAAAAGTTTTGATAATGACCAGCTACGCCAGTATGAAATCGGCAGTCGATGCCATGAAATTGGGCGCTGTCGACTATATCGCAAAGCCCTTTGATCACGATGAAATGCTCCGTACGGTCAGCAACATTCTGTTAGTACACACACCCCAACATAGAGCGCCCGTCGAAACCCCCGCAACGGGTACTGCAGAAAGTTTTGGCGACATGGTGGGTAGCTGTCAGGCCATGCACGATTTGTTTCACCGTATCCGAAAAATTGCGCCAGCTGACATTACTGTTTTGATCCACGGCGAGTCAGGCACTGGTAAAGAACTCGCTGCCAAAGCCATTCATGAGCATTCGCCCCGAATGGGTGCGCCCCTGGTATCTGTGAACTGTGCTGCGATACCTGAAAGCCTGATTGAATCTGAATTATTTGGCCATGAAAAAGGTGCCTTTACGGGCGCGAGTTCTGCAAGACAGGGACTGGTTGAGGCCGCACAGGGTGGCACTCTCTTTCTTGACGAAATTGGTGAATTACCCATGGAAGCCCAGTCGCGTCTCTTGCGGGTTTTGCAAGAAAGTGAAGTCAGACGTGTGGGTGCCGTGCAGGCAAAAAAGGTCGATATCCGTCTCATAGCGGCGACACACAGAAATCTCAGACAGCTGGTACGCGATGGTCGCTTTCGTGAAGACCTCTATTACCGCCTACAGGTAATAGAAATTTGCATGCCGCCGTTACGAGACAGACAGCACGATGTGACTGAAATTGCAGATGCCCTGTTAAAGAAACAAGCACTGCGTCTCGGCATCGAAAACCCACCCAAATTCACCTCACTTGCGCGACAGCAAATGCTTGCCTATGACTGGCCAGGCAATGTTCGGGAACTCGAAAACGCGGTACAGCGCGCATTGATTTTGTGCGACGACGCCGAAATCACCAACGAACACATGGCCATTCCGATTGAAGAAGACGTTTTGATACCCGATACCCTCATTAACACCAGTCCTGTGGCATCTCCCGCCTATGCAGCGGCATCTGCGCCAACGTCAGCTAGCGACAATACCGATGATCTGTCACTAGAGGATTACTTTCAGCATTTTGTGTTAGAGCATCAGGAAACACTGAGCGAAACGGAGCTGGCGCAAAAACTCGGCATCAGTCGAAAAAATCTGTGGGAACGACGTAACAAACTGGGCATACCCAAGTCAAAAAAGCAGCCAGCTACACCACCAAAATAGCCAGCAAAGCAACGGCATCCCTTAGTCCATTCTTTGGTAATCGCGTATGCGCCGTTCGGTGGTAAGCAACAGCAAAACCCCCGGTACCATGGCAATCAAGGTCAAGCCCGCACCCGTCGCATCGAGCGAACCACCCCCCATTTTTGCAAACAGCAATGTCGGCAAGGTTTCAACGCTGCCCTGACCCACCAAAAAGGTGAGTAAGAAAATATTGCTGGATACCAGCAAGGTAAACAAACACCCTGCTAGGATCCCCGGCAGCAGCATCGGTATCGTGATATGCCTCATGACCTGCCATGAACTTGCCCCTAGCAGTCGCGCCTGCTCTTCATAGTCGTGCCCTAGGTTTTTATAAACAGACACCAAAACCCGCATCATATAGGGCAGTACGGGAATGAGGTGGGCAATGATGATACCGGTATAGGTGCCTGCCAATCCCATGGGGATAAAAATCGCTAAAAAAGCCAATCCCAGGGTCATCTCAGGCAGAATCAGGGGCAGCGTAAACAAGGCCAATACCTGTTGTTTCCATTGAAAATCGTGACTTACCAGCACCTTTGCTGCAGGCAGGCACAGCACCAGCGCCAGCAACGTGACAGAGATACTGATAAAAAGGGTATTACCGGCAGCGCTAAATACATGGGAATAAGGCGACAGGAGATAATCCCAAGCCAGAGGAAATGCAACATCCCCTCGCACTGACCACCACCAGACACTCGGCAACAGGTCAGGCCAATGCCATTGAAAGGCTAGTGACTGAATAATGACAGGCACCACCGGCGCCACGATCAATACGTACAGCGCTATGAGAAGAAAATTGGGTCGTCTGTTCGCCCTTTTAGCGTCCATGCCCTGCTCCTTGCCATTGAAAAACCCGTCGTGACAGTCTTCCTGCGATGGCGATTAACAGCAGCAATACCAACCCAATCACAACCATTGCCGCCATGCCGGTTAACCGGTTGTTGTAATCGGAATCGGTAAAGAGGCGCCAAGCCATCACCGGCAGGGTATCTGGAAAACCGCCCCCAAGGATAAAGGGTGCTTCGAATGCGCCCAGATTAAAGGCAAAGCAAATCAGTGTTGCTGATGTGATTCCAGGAATGACCTGAGGTAACACCACATAGAGCCAACGCTGCCACCGCCTAGCACCCAGTAACAATGCAGCCTCGTCAGTATCGTTACCCATACCCATCAACACCACATAGATCGACAGTGCCATAAAGGGTACCTGCTTCCACAGATAGACGATGATAATGCCCCAGCCATAGTGGCTGTACAAAACATCGGCAAAACCCGCTGGGCTATCGATCCAACCCAGGGCAAAGGAGAGGCGCGCTAACAGACCACCCTGACCGAAAATCAAGATGACCATCGCAATGGCAACCAGATAGGGCACCATGAGGGGGAACTTATAGAGGGTGTGAATCCAGGCATGGTTGCGACCCTGTTTTACCAAGGCCAGGGCAAGAAAGAATCCCAGAATCAGGGCCAACACTGTTGCGATAACAGCGTAATACAGGGTCAGACCCATAGACTGCCAGAATCCTGTCTGCTGCCAGAGCAGGTCGTAATAGTGCAACGTGGGAAACGCATCAATACCGTAGATAGGGGCATAACCCAAACTCTGGGCAACGGCGTACAGGCTAATGCCGAGAATCAAAAGCAACATGACACTGAGAACAGGCAGCAACGCGAGCCACTGTCTTGTTGTCCTATTCACAGAATCACCTCCCTATCTCAATGCCGTTACGCTGATACCCTGACTGTCTTCCCTAGACTGGCTGTTAAGGCGCCATAGCGTCTCGAACCAGGTCTTCAAAGGGCCTATCGGAATGCTGTTCCACATACTTTAGCCAGACGGTTTCTAGCACGGTCACCAGTGATGCATGAATATCGGGCGCAATATTCGCATCGAGTTCTGTCTGAGTGACGCCAAAATGGGCCGGCATGGCTGCCATCAAAACCTGTTGATCCTGTGCCGATAACGTCCACAGGTCTACACCCAGAGGATAACCCACTTCAGACAATTTAGACGCCTGGGCCTCAACCGAACTCATGTAGTTGATAAAGGTTAGGGCTGCCGCAGGGTGCGGTGCATTGCTGGTGAGCACCAAATAATTTTTGTTCTTGATCATGTTATTAACGGGAAAAATAATTTCCTCAGTACGCGGTGGCATCTGCCCCAACGCACCCTTGGTTGCCACATGATAGAGCCCAAATTGGCATTCCATCGCGGTTTGGCTGTTCTGAAACAACGTCATCAGTGCACTGTCATTTTCTGGATAACGGGCCAGATCGTTACGGGCGTTTGCCAACAGCGGTGACAGTCGTCTCAGGTAGTCCATCCCAGGTGCCATGAGTCGCGCCAGGGATTCAGGTGTAAATGACGCCAAGGGTTGCTGAAACCCACTGGCACCCAAGGGGCTCAGCGCATAGAGCGCTTCCTGCACAAAGGTATTACCCAAATAATGGGGCGGTTTGACATAGGTAAAGGTACCGGGATGTTCCGTTAACCACCGTTCAAGATCGGCAAAGGTATGGGGTGTGGCATCAACAGGCATGAGGTCGCGGTTTACCGCACAGACATATTGTTCGCCGCTCCAGGGCATCTCTCGACCCTCTGTTGGAAAACCAAAGTCAAAGAGGTTGAGCAACCCGCGAGGGTCGTTCGCGTCCCATTCAAAGGCCGATGCATTTGGCAATAAGGGCGCAAAGGAACCATACAACAAATCGTGCTGCGCTAGGGTATAGAAGTTTTCACCGTTGACCCAAATAACATCAACACTGCCCTCGCCCAAGGCTTTACCGGACCGCGCCTCTGCAAGCACCAAATCAACCGCGTCACGGGTAGCAGTGATTCTGTGGGGTACCAATGTCACGCCCATCTCAGCCATTTTGGGTGCGATGGTGCGCTCAAGCCAGACATTGAGGCGGTCATCGCCACCCCAATAATAAAAATCGACTGCGCCTTCCTGTCTTGCCGTTTCAGTTACCTCTGACCAAGCTAACTGATCTTGTAAAAAGGCATCTCGAAATGCCAGTTTATCCTGTGCGGCGAAGAGCCCGGTTGTCACTGCGCTCAGTGCGAGAATCGACGTCAAACGAACCAAAGTAAACATGAAATTTTCCTGACAAAGGCTGCCTGACAATCCTGCCAGGGGAACCCAGAATAAGTCGCGATCGACTACCTTATCGAATCGGATATTGGCCATAAATGTTCAGGCGGCAGTACCACCTGAACGGCGGAGCCCACAGCAAAGGTCTCGGGTGCCAAAACCCATGCCATCAAAGAACTGTTGCCAATACGCACCTGCAATTCAACGACGGCACCCGCATAGCGCTGCGCCAAAATACTGCCAACAAAGCCATTTACAGGCATGTCGTTAACATTTACGGGCGCTATCTTCACATGCTCAGGTCGAATTGAAAAGGTCACCCCAGAGGTCTTTACAGCCCTATTACGGTTACACAGCAGATTTCCAAAAGCGGTTTCAAAATAGCCTGCCCCTGCAGCCCGAGCGTCAAAAATATTGGTGTCACCCATAAAGCGTGCAACTTCAACGGTCTTTGGTTTTCTGTATACCGTGTCAGGTGCATCATATTGCGCAAGCTTGCCAGAAAATATCACGGCTATTCGGTCTGACAGCTCCATGGCTTCCTGTTGGTCATGGGTAACCAAAATCGTTGTTATCTTTAATCTGTGTTGGAGTTCAACCAGAAACAACCGCATCTCTTTCCGCAAATGTTGGTCTAGGCTTGAAAACGGCTCATCCATCAACAGTACGCCCGGCTCAGTAATCAGTGTTCTGGCCAGCGCAACCCGCTGCATCTGCCCACCAGAGATTTGCCCCGGATACCGTTTACGTTCACCCTGTAACTGGACAACATCCAACATCTCCGCGGTCCGTCTCTGTACCACGTCTGCATCTAGACCCGCCATTCTGAGCCCAAAAGAGACGTTCTTCTCCACTGTCATGTGGGGGAACAGTGCAAAGCGCTGAAAAACCATGCCGACATGGCGTTTAGAGGGGTGGGTTTGGGTGATGTCATTGTCGTTAAAATAGATATGTCCTTGGGTAGGTACCTCCAGACCTGAAATCATCCGCAGGATGGTGGTTTTGCCACAGCCGGAGGGGCCGAGAATGGACACGAATTCGCCTTCGGCAATATCAAGATCAACCTGATTGACCACTGGCGTGTTTCCGAAATTTTTGGTCAATTGGCTGAGCCGAACAGCAGACATGAGATACCTATTTCTGATAAGAGAA
>CAWUUZ010000228.1:0-7038 GCA_963925745.1 uncultured Pseudomonadales bacterium | reverse complement strand
AACCGACGAACGGATTTGGCTCTATGGCACGCCCGGCTATGTCACCCAGTTTTCGGATCCCGACACACTGGCGGGACTTCAAATTGTGGGGTTTGACCGCTCAACCGTGGTCATTGATGCGATGGCACGTCTGGGCCTAACGGTTAGCCAAGCAAACTTTGCCATTATCACAAAGTTCCAACAGCTACAGTGGCAGCTGGCCAAGCAGGGTACCGCCTTGGCGATATTCCCAGAACAAATCGGTGATGCAGAGCCAGGGTTTGTGCGCGCTTTTGAATCCCAGGGTCCGATGATGGAGATTCCGCTGTGGCTGGTGTGTCACCGCGAACTCCATACCTCACTCAGGGTCAGACGGGTATTTGATGTTCTGGTCGAGATGATTGCGGACTAAAGGATGGGAATGGCAGGCAAAAAAAAAGAGACATCCCCTCACCTGCAGATGTCTCTATTCTCTATTCTCTATTCTCAATCCGAGCTAGGTGTTAGCCATTGCTTGGGAATGAGAAGTCAGTACGTTCAACAATACCGCTTGTCATCCAACGCTGGGTGACGGTCTTACGGCGGGTGTAAAAACGCACCGAATCAGGACCGTAGGCAGAGAGATCACCAAAGAGTGAACGCTTCCAACCACCAAAGCTGTGGTAAGACACAGGTACAGGCAGAGGTACGTTAATGCCAACCATACCGACCTGAATGTTGTCTGAGAAATACCGCGCTGCTTCACCATCACGGGTAAACAGACAGGTACCATTGCCATATTCATGGTCATCAATCAGCTTCATGCCTTCTTGCATGCTCTTAACACGAACCACGCAGAGTACAGGGCCAAAGATTTCTTGCTGGTAAATATCCATTTCAGCAGTCACATGGTCAAACAAACAACCGCCAAGGAAAAAGCCGTTTTCGGTGCCTTCAACACCACCGCTGTTTACCTTCACATTGCGTCCATCAACGACCAATGACGCGCCCTGAGCAACACCAGAGTCTAGCAGACCCTTGATTCTATCGAGCTGCATACGGGTAATGAGCGGACCCATTTCCTGACCAGGAACTGTTCCAGGACCAACCTTCAGAACACGCAATTGCTCAGACAGTGCAGCAACCACCTTATCGCCTACCTCGTCGCCCACACAAACAGCAACAGAGATGGCCATGCAGCGTTCGCCACAAGAACCATAGGCTGCGCCCATCAGTGCGTTTACAACCTGGTCGATGTCAGCATCTGGCATCACAATGGCGTGGTTTTTAGCACCACCAAGGGCCTGAACACGTTTGCCATTGGCAGACGCTGTTCGGTAAATGCTCTCTGCAATGGGCGTTGATCCCACAAAGCTCACCGCCTGAACACGTTTGTCGGCTAACAGCGTATCAACGGCTTCTTTGTCGCCATTGACGATATTGAATACGCCATCAGGCAAGCCTGCTTCTGTGAGCAACTGCCCAATCAGCATCGGTGTGCTTGGGTCGCGCTCAGAAGGCTTCAAAATAAAGGTGTTACCGCAAGCAATCGCCATTGGAAACATCCACATCGGAACCATCGCTGGGAAGTTAAAGGGGGTAATACCCGCCACAACACCCAGAGGTTGAAATTCTGACCAGCTGTCGATTGAAGGACCGACATTTTTGCTGTGTTCGCCCTTCAACAACTCTGGGATACCACAGGCATATTCAACCACTTCAATACCACGAATCAGTTCGCCCATGGCATCAGGCGTCACCTTGCCATGCTCATCTGTCAGCAGTGCACAGATATCATCTGCACGCTCTTCTAACAGGCGTTTAAAACGAAACATTACCTGTGCACGTTTGGCTGGTGGCGTATTTCTCCAAGCGGGGAAGGCTTCTTTGGCCGCAGCAATGGCTGTTTCAGTGGTTGCTTTGCTTGCAAGCGCAACCTGACCAATAACCTCACCGGTCGCTGGGTTGTATACAGCCTGTGTTCGGTCTTCGCCTGCAACCGTAACGCCGTTAATGAGGTGTCCAATGTGTTTCATTTAAATACTCCAGCTATCGACTTTATTGATTGCATCACCCAATACGTTGAATAGGTGATCGATTTCTTCTTTGGTTGCGTTAAACGGCGGTGCTAACTGGATGGTGTTGCCACCACAGCGAACATAGACGCCCTGCTCCCAACACATTCTGAAAATCTTAAAGGGACGAATGGCCGGATCGCCATTGTCCGCTTTAATCTGTAAGGAACCAGCCAAACCAAGGTTGCGTATGTCTTCTACCAAGGCATGGCCTTTAAACTGGTGGAGGCAGTCTTCAAAGTGTGGCGCCAAGGCATTAACTTTGTCGACAACCTTATCTGTCTCAAATAGATCCAATGCGGCTAAAGAAGCTGCGCAGGCAACAGGGTGCGCTGAGTAGGTGTATCCATGGGCAAACTCTACCATGTGCTCTGCACCGCCAGCGGCCATATAGGTATTATAGATGTCAGCCTTGGCAACCACCGCACCCATTGGAATCGTGCCATTGGTTAGGCCCTTAGCAAGGGTCATGATGTCTGGCTTGACGCCAAAGGCTTCTGCACCGGTTTTGGCACCCATACGGCCAAAGCCACAGATGACTTCATCAAAAATAAGCAAGATATTGTGCTTGTCGCACAGTTCACGGAGGCGATTCAGGTAGCCAACAGGTGGTGGAATCACACCGGTAGAACCTGCCATCGGCTCTACAATAACAGCAGCGATATTGGATGCGTCATGCAGGGCCACCAATTCTTCCAATTCATTTGCAAGGTCTGCACCGTGCTCTGGCATGCCACGAGAGAAGGCATTTTCAGCAAGCCAGGTATGTCTGAGGTGGTCAGTTTCAAGACCGGCACCAAATATCTTTCGGTTACCGCCAATACCACCGACGCTCATACCGCCAAAGTTCACGCCATGGTAGCCGCGTGAACGACCAATCAGACGGGTTTTAGAAGGCATGCCCTTTTGACGCCAGTAGCCACGCGCCATTTTCAATGCGGTATCAACAGCCTCTGAACCTGAGTTGGTAAAAAAGGCATAGTCTAGCCCTTCTGGCATCAACGCTGTCAGCTTGTTGGCGACTTGAAACGCGAGCGGATGGGCAACCTGAAACGGCGGTGCATAATCCATCTGCTTGATTTGATGCGATACCGCCTCAACAATTTCTGAGCGGCCATGACCCAAACCACAACACCAGAGTCCAGACAGACCATCGAAATATTTTTTACCCGATGCGTCATACAGATAACTGCCTTCAGCCTTGGTAACCATAATCGGATTTTCTTTAAAATACCGGTTAGCGGTAAAGGGCATCCAATAGGATTCAAGTTCTTCTCGTTTCATTTTATTGTTATCCGTTCCAAGAATACGTTAATGGTCGCTTGAATGAGTCATTCAAAGTCTTTTTTCTGATCAGCCCAAACCGATTGGGTTGCCCTATTAATGCGCGAAGATTGCACCAGTTTTTATGTTTGTTAAATTCATATCTATGAACATTTAGTTTCGATTTTACTAACCTAACGAAAATGCCATTACCACCCTGGCATTGTAATCGGAATCGGTAGCAAAAGACGGCCCTTTCCGCACCCTTTTTTCGCCTAGCTACTGTATTGAAAAGCCCCTGCTGTAACGCCTTGCCGATACAGGGACCACCCCGACAGAGACCACCTTTATCAGACGCCTGCCAGACGTATGGGTTCACCCTAGCAGTTATTGTCAGTAGGGCAATAGGATCTTTGGGTACCCCTTACCGTTCTGTTGGCAGTGGCTACTGCCGGCGCCGTTTATTGATGCGTTAAAACAGCCCCGTTTGCGTATTTTTGGATGCACTTTTTGGGCTTTTATAAAATGGCGATTTTTGGGTGTCCTATACAGGCCTTTCTTGATAAACGGATTTATCTCAAATTGCCTGCCCTTTCCCCTGCCTAATCCACAATTTATGTGGGTCTTTACTGACCAACATCAACCGGTGACGAATTTACATTGGCTAATTTATTTGCATGCACTATTCCTCAATAGGTACATCCTACTTTCGGGAAGGGAATCGTAATGTCGTTGAGAAAAAATCCCCAATTTCATGCACTGGGCGCATCAGCAAGTGACGGGTATGAAGCTTCCGCAATAACCATAACGCGGCGGGAGGACTTTTCAGACGTTACCTATCTACTCGAAGTCCATCATCCCATGATGGCAAAGGCTGCACGTCCAGGGCAGTTTGTGATTGTCATGTCGCACGAAAATGGTGAGCGCATCCCCCTAACCATTGCCGACTTTGACGCCGAAAAAGGCACCATTACCCTGGTCATACAGGCCATCGGGAAAACCACCAAAGAGATGCAACGTGACTGCCAGGTGGGTACCGAGTTGCTCAGCATGACCGGACCCATGGGCGAACCAAGCCATATTGCCAATGTGGGCAAGGTTGTCTGTGTGGGTGGTGGTCTGGGTGTTGCCCCGGTCTTCCCTCAGGCCCGTGCCTACAAACAGGCTGGCGCCTATGTGATCGGTGTTGTTGGATTTCGCAACAAGGACCTGGTTTTTTGGGACGACAAATTTAACCAATACTGCGACGAACTGATTATCTGCTCTGACGATGGCTCGGTCGGCATTCAAGGCCGGGTTACCGACGGCATTCTGCTGGCCATCGAAAAGCATCCCGACATTCAAGAGGTCCTTGCCATTGGACCGCCGATTATGATGAAGGCTTGCGCCGAAACAACACGCCCCTATGGCATCAAAACCACCGTGAGTCTGAACCCTGTCATGGTAGATGGAACCGGTATGTGTGGGGGTTGCCGAGTCAAGGTAGGGGAACAGATGAAATTTGCCTGTGTCGATGGGCCTGAATTCGACGGCCATCAGGTGGATTTCCCCGATCTCATGAATCGACTGGGCCGTTTTTCCAAGGAGGAAAAACAGGCGGTCGAAAAATGGACTGATAGCTGCAAAGCGAGACTCTAATCATGGCGAAGAAAACCATCAGAAACATTCCGCAGGACCGTACTGCCATGCCAGTACAGTCTCCTCAAGAGCGCGTCAAAAATTTTAGTGAAGTGGCTATCGGTTACAGAAAGGAAGACGCGATCGTAGAAGCTGAGCGCTGCCTCATGTGTCCTAGCCCAGCCTGCGTATCGGCCTGCCCTGTACACATCAATATTCCGGGCTTTATCCAAAAAATTGTCGATAAGGATTATTCAGGTGCCTATGGCGTACTGAGCGATGCCAACCCCTTGGCCGCTATCTGTGGGCGGGTCTGTCCACAGGAAGACCAGTGCGAAGGCGTTTGCCCGGTTGGTACAAGACTCGAACCGGTCGCCATTGGCAGACTCGAGCGTTGGGTGGGTGATCTCGCGATACAGGAAGGATGGTCAAACAGACCCTACATCCAATCCAAGGGTTATAAGGTGGGCATCATTGGCTCTGGCCCCGCCGGTATCGCCTGCGCCGCTGATATGGCCAAGGCCGGTTGCGATGTCACCATTTTTGAAGCCTTCCACAAACCCGGTGGTGTGCTGCGTTACGGCATTCCCGAGTTCCGTCTACCCGACACCGTGATAGCCGCCGAAATCGACAAGTTGGTGCAGCTGGGTGTCAAGATTGAATGCAACACCCTGGTTGGCCGTCTCTTTACCATCAAGCAGATGATAGAGGAATTGGGGTTTGATACGGTTTTTGTGGGTACCGGTGCTGGCACACCCAAATTTATGAGTATTCCAGGCGAATACCTCAATGGTGTTTTATCAGCCAATGAATTACTCACCCGCTGCAATCTGATGCAGGCAGGTGATTTTCCCAACCACGACACGCCCTTGGGTTTAGGCAAACGGGTCGCCATCATTGGTTCGGGCAATACCGCCATGGACGCCATGCGGGTATCGCTGCGGATGGGTGCCGAAAAGGTCCTCTGCATTTACCGACGGTCCCATGAAGAATGTCCTGCCCGTGCTGAAGAGGTTGAACACGCTGAGGAAGAGGGTGTCGAATTTCATTGGCTGAGCAATCCACTTGAAATCCTCAATGACGGCAATGGCAACGTCGCCGGCATCAGGTGCATCAAGATGGAACTGGGCGAACCCGATGATTCGGGACGGCGACGACCCCTACCGGTTCCAGACAGCGAATTTGAATTGGTGGCCGACACCGTCATTTACGCCATTGGCACCAGCGCCAACCCCATCATTGGTCAAACCTCCAACATCAAGCTGAACAAGTGGGGCTTTATAGAAACCGACGAGCGCATGGCCACCTCAATGGCAGGTGTATATGCGGGTGGCGACATTGTCACAGGCGGTGCGACGGTCATCTTGGCAATGGGTGCAGGTCGTCAAGCCGCAGCCTCCATGAAGGCCTATCTGGGCATCAGAGACACCGATGTGGTTTACAACAATGAACGGGCAGACACTGAGAACAAACTGTTTGGAATTGTTCGCGACGAAAGGAACTTTTCCAGAATAAGAACATTGCAGGGGGCCGTATGAATACCTTATTTAAAGATGACGTAGCCAAATCTGCAGCAACGGCGGGTGACAAAATGGATAGCAGCCTCATTGAAACCAAGCAGCTTGACGACGAGACGAGCGACGTTGATCCAAAAACCAGACAGATCAAACAAGGGCCACCCCTGGTTCTGACCGAGCACATTGTTGAGATTGTCAGCGACTCGGGTGAAGGCGCACAAAAATGTGGCCAGTCTTTTGGCACCATCGCTGCCCGCGCAGGCAACAGCATCTGGACGGTTGAAATCATACCTGCTGAAATTCAACCCCCTGCACGCAGTATTGAAGGCGCCAGTGGCAACCGGATTCGACTGGCAACCAACAAGGTCACCAACGGTGGTGACGAAGCCGACCTCATTATCGCCTTTAACGATCAGGTGATGTTACGGCGATCGCGCGAACATGAACTCAAACCCAACTGCATTGTCTTGCTAGAAAACAAATGGAAAAACCACCCCGACCCATCCATTGTGGCGAAGTACCATGCTGCAGTTGAAGAAATGCGTTTGGGCGGTTTTGATGTGCGTGAAGTGCCGATGGAAGAAGAGTGTCTAAAACTCATTGGTGAC